>CAMWQV010000119.1 GCA_947176425.1 uncultured Clostridia bacterium | reverse complement strand
ATATTATCATATACGGATTTATGTTCAATCAGCCGGAAATCCTGGAAAATGACGCCGACTGTCCGTCTCATATAGGGGATCTGCCATTCTTTAATATTTCTCAGGGAGAACCCGTTGACCATCACCCGGCCTTCCGAAGGTTCGATCTCACCAATCAGCAATTTGATCACAGTCGATTTTCCGCTTCCGGACGGCCCCACCATAAAAACAAACTCACCGTCCTGAATCTCTAACGACAGTCCATTCAGGGCATGGGTTCCATTAGGATATTCTTTCACAACATCAGTCAATCGAATCATGTCAATCCTTCCTTGCGGTGTCGATATAAAAACTGCCCATTCCGGCAGAAATGACAAAAGTATACATAATACATGATACACATTGTTCAGCCTCCCGTCAAGTGGATAATCTTTTGATTTTGAGAAAAAATTTTTTTAATTTGTCTTTTTGTGGCGGACATTGCAAATAAAGAGATGTATTTATCACTTTTTTCTGTTGACAATCGCAATATCTTGTGATATATTTATCGCATATAGAGACAAATATATCACAATCAAATAATTCAGGAGGAATCTGTCATGAAAATACAAAAACTGCGCTGGTTCAGCATTGCCGCCTGCGTCCTGCTGACCCTGCTGGCTGTGTGGGACGCCCTTGCCCATCACAGCGGACGGCTCGTCTACCCAATGGAATCCTATTCCTTTCAGGCGTCAGATATACCTATGCTGCTGGCAATCACGCTGGATGCGGTCTGCATCCTGTACTGGTTTATCAAAGCTGTGCTTGCCCAGAGAAAGCGGATTATTGATACCAACCGCACCCGGAAACTGAATCCAAAGCTTGGCATTTTAGGACTGCTGGGATTTCTTGGCTTCCTGGGTTTTTGGACCTGGCCAGCTTACCGGATGTATACGCCGTTTTGTTTTTTTATATTTTTTGGCTTTTTCGGCTTCTTTTTTGAGGGGAAAATGTCGGATACGCTGATGGACGAGCGGTACCGTGAGAATGCCGCCCATGCGCAGACGGACGCCTGCCGGATTGGACTGTCGGCTGTATTTTTTTTGACAGTCCTTGTCGCCGGGCCTGCTGAGGGCAGAATGTCAGCGGAAACTGCCCTGCTGATTCTTCTGACCGGCATCTCACTGTCAATGGCGCTGACAATCTTCCTCAGCGTGTATCTGCTGTACCGCTACGACCGGGAAGAACCGGAGGAGCCGTAACATGTTTGTTTGCAATTTGAAAATCTTCCGCCTGCAAAAAGGACTGACGCAGGAACAGCTTGCAGAAAAAGTAGGAGTACGGCGTGAGACGATTATGCGTCTGGAGAAAGCGCAGTACAATCCGTCTTTGAAATTGGCGGTGGATATCTCCAGAACGGTCGGCGCGCCGATTGAAGAAATTTTTGTGTTTCCATAAAAATACCGTGTCCCGTTCTCTTCACAGAATGCGGGACACGGTATTTTTTGTCAGTCTATAAGCCTGCTGATATCGCCGGATTGAATTGCGCCGGTATTTCTGGCGATTTTATCTTTGGGCCAATCCCACCACTGCAATTTCAGCAGCTGAGAAATTGTCTCGTCAGAAAATCGTTTCCGGATCATTTTTGCCGGTACGCCGCCCACAATGGTATAGGGCGGGACATCTTTGGTCACAACGGCCCGTGTGCCGATAATCGCGCCGTCGCCGATCTTCACTCCAGACAGAATGACTGCTTCATAACCAATCCAGACATCATTGCCGATGATAATATCGCCTCTGTTGTCCCATGCGTCCGTTACGGCTGCACGTTCCAGCCCCCACTCCTCATAAAACAGAGGAAACGGGTAGGTTGACAGGGACTGCATGGTATGGTTTGCGCTGGTAAAAAGAAATTTTGCCCCGCAGGCAATGGAGCAGAATTTTCCAATCGCCAGTTTGTCGTTGTTGACCGGATAATGATAGAGGACGCTGTTCTTCTCAAAATCTCGGGGATCGTGAACAAAATCATTATACATCGTATAGTCGCCGACGGTAATATTGGGGTTTGTAACGACGTTTTTCAAATAGACCGTTTGTGTGTCGCCAGTGCGCGGATAAATCAATGCAGACATAAAATGCACTCCTTAATATCTTCACATCAAAGCCGGCAGGATCAAACTAACCAGCATAGTCAAAACAAGCAAACCGATAATTACACGGGAAATAATTTTGACCCACTTCTGACTCATTCCTGAACATCCTCCTTTTCCAAAATTTTTTTAATTGCCTTTTCCGCTTTGCTGCGCGGGAGCATCAATTCATGACCGCAGCCCATACAGCGGAGCTTAATATCCATCCCGACCCGCAGTACAGTCCAAATTTTGCTGCCGCAGGGATGGGCTTTTTTCAATTCTACCAGCTGGTTTAATTTCAGGTCCATCGTAAAAATCACCTCAATTTCTCAACAGTCAAGCACCCTGCCGCATAAACTGTCCTATCAAAAAAGTTAGGACGGTGTATCACTTGCGCAGGAACGAATATTTACCGGAGGGCGCAGGTCCTCTTTTCCCGGAAAATCAGAGTCTGGCGACGCTTCAGGAGGCAATGGAGCAGCAAACAGTCCTGGAAGGCATGGCGGTCCGCTGCGGCAGCCGCCGGGATCTGACAGTCCGTTTCGGGGGCTATGAAGGCACGATCCCGCGGCTGGACGCTATTCATCCCGCAATCAGCGGGGCGGAACGGGATATCGCCATTCTGTCACGAGTAGGGAAACCCACTTGCTTTACCATCACCAATCTCTCCGTAGACGGCGGCGGAAAACCGCATTTGCAGCTATCCCGCCGTGCGGCACAGGAACAGGCCATCGCCTGGCTGCTGGAGAACAGCGAACCGGGTGCGGTCCTTCCCGCCCGGGTCACGCACCTGGAAAATTTCGGCGCGTTTGTGGATTTAGGCTGCGGCGTCACCTCCCTGATCCCGCTGGAAAACATCTCTGCCGCCCGTATTCCGCACCCGTCGGCCCGGTTCCGGGTAGGGCAGGATATTCTGGTCCTGGTAACGGGGATCGATTCCGACGCCTGCCGTTTTTACCTGAGCCATAAAGAGCTGCTGGGCACCTGGATGGAAAACGCGGCGGACTTTGCGCCCGGCGACGCGGTGACGGGGATCGTTCGGGGCATACGGGACTACGGCATTTTCATTGAGCTGACGCCGAACCTGTCAGGACTGGCCGACTGGCGTCCGGGATTGGAGTCCGGGGACGCAGTATCAGTATACATAAAATCCATTCGGCCGGATACGCGGAAAATTAAACTGCAGATCATACAGGGGTTAGGCCCGGCGGAGACAATGCCGGCGCTGAAATACTATATTACAGACGGAATTGTGGAAAACTGGCATTATTAAGCCCGGTTAATTGCCTTTTATTTTTTCCCAGTAAGCTTTTGCGGCCTGTTCGGTCTTATTGTCGCCGTACTGATAATAAACGGTTCCTGCCAGTTCATCCGGCAGATACTGCTGACGGACCCAGTGGCCGGGAAAATCGTGGGGGTAGAGATAATTCTGGTCCCGTTCCTGACCGGTGGTATCGGCGTGAACATTTTGCAGTTCTCTGGGGATGGAGCCGGTCCGTCCCTTCCGGACATCGGCGCGGGCGGCGGCAATGGCGGTGCATACAGAATTTGACTTCGGCGCGGTAGCCAGCAGGACCGCGGCCTGCGCTAGAGGCAGCTGCGCCTCCGGCAAACCCAGCTGCATGGCGGTATCCACGCAGGCTTTCACGATGGATACCGCCTGCGGATAAGCCATACCGACATCCTCGCTGGCGGAACAGAGCAGGCGGCGGCAGGGCGTTATGAGGTCCCCGGCCTCCAGAAAACGTGCCAGATAATGGAGTGCGGCGTCCGGGTCGCTGCCGCGCAGGGACTTCATCAAAGCGGAGGCGATGTCGTACATGGCGTCACCTCCCTTGTCGTAACGCATGGCGCTGCGCTGGGAGACCTGTTCCGCGTCCGCGAGAGTAAGCCGGAGTGAACCGTCCTGGGGGACAGACGCCGTATAGAGCAGCTCGACTGCATTCATCGCCTTTCGCACGTCACCGCCGCAGGCTTGCGCGATATAGTCTGGAAGGCCGTCTTCCCAGGACAGCGGGAGGGGGCTGTCCGACTGGACGATCTGCAAGGCGCGTTCCACCGCGGGACGGACTTCGGCGGCGGTCACGGGCTTGAACTCAAACACGGTACTGCGGCTGAGCAGGGCAGCGTATACGTAAAAATAGGGGTTTTCGGTCGTGGAAGCAATCAGCGTCACAGAACCGTTTTCCATAAATTCCAGCAGGGACTGCTGCTGCTTTTTGTTGAAATACTGTATCTCGTCCAGATACAGCAGCACGCCGCCGGGCGCTAACAGCGTACCGACTTCAGCGGTAATGTCCTTGATATCCTGGAGGGAAGCGGTGGTTGCGTTCAGGCGGCAGAGGGTGCGGCGGGTTTTATTGGCGATAATATTTGCGATCGTCGTTTTGCCGGTGCCGGAGGGCCCGTAAAAGATCATATTGGCATCCGTGCCCTTCTCAATGAACCGCCGCAGCAGCGCGCCGGGAGCCAGAAGATGCTTTTGTCCTACGACCTGCTCAATGTCAAGAGGCCGGATTCTGTCGGCCAGAGGTCTGTCCACGAATATAACACTTCCTTTCTGCTATCCTTTGCATTTCTCAGCGTCTATCGCAAGGACCACCATCAGTGAACAGAGCGCGTTGGCGGGGTCCGGCACGTCGATGACATACGTGTCCGTCAGCTGCATCAGGCTCTTGGAGATCACGGCAACTAATCCCTGAGAGGGGCTGGTGATGGAGTAGTCCCACCCCATAAAGTCCCCCTTCACGGTCCAGTCGCTGCACTCGATTGTGAACTGCTGTGAAAAAAGAGAAAGTTCTTTCCTGATGCAGCCCAGATAGTCTCCATAAGCATAAAGCTCAAATTGTGGTATAAAAGTTATGACCTTTTCCTGTACGGTGCCGATGTGTACGCCGCTGGCATCCAGGATATGGAGGCAGTGGCCCCAGCTTAGTTTGCCCTCCACGGTAAACAGGACAGAGCCGTTTTCATTGTAGATATCGTAGCTGTCGAACCAGGAAAAAAAGCGTTGTCTGAACAGTAATTTCATGATAAAATACCTTTCCAAACGGTGTATTGAAAGATGCCCTATTATCTTAGCATATTTTTTCTGATTTGCACAGAGATTTTCCTCGAAAAATGTCACAAAATATGTTAAGATAGCCGAGAGGTGAAAAACATGAAAGATCAAACGACTGTTACCGCAATTATCGAAGAACTGAAAAGCGTCTATCCGGAGGCGGAATGCTCTCTGCCGTTCAACCCGGAGAAAGCCTATGAGCTGTTATTTTCCGTCCGCTTGGCGGCGCAGTGTACGGATGCCCGCGTCAATATGGTCACGCCGGTTCTGTATTCCCGGTTCCCCACGCTGGAAGCCTTGGCCGCGGCAAGTGAAGACGAGATCGGTGAGATCATCCACTCCACAGGATTCTGGCGGGGCAAAGCGCGGGATATCCGTGCGGCCAGCCAAATGCTGCTGGAGGAATACGATGGCCGCGTTCCGGACACGATGGAGGACCTTCTGCGTCTGCCCGGCGTAGGACGCAAGACGGCAAATCTGATTCTGGGCGATGTCTACGGCAAAGAGGGCTATGTCTGCGATACCCACTGCATCCGCATCACGGGCCTGCTTGGTCTGACAGACGGCTCGAAAGACCCGCTCAAGGTAGAAAAGCAGCTCCGGCAGGTCATTCCGCCCGGTGAGAGCAACGCCTTTTGCCACCGTATGGTTCTGCATGGCCGGGCGGTCTGTGTGGCGCGCCGTCCGGATTGTGACCACTGTACACTCTGCGCCTGGTGCGACTACGGAAGCGGCAGGAAAGCGAAGGAGTAAGCATGTCCCTCTCTCACAACCTTGGGAGAGGGACACATTTTTTCTTTTCCCGGCATATAATGGAGGGACAAAGAACTTGGGAGGGTACAGCATGAAGACCACGAAGACCCTGAAACAACTCATAAACGACAAAAAGACCCTGGAGCAGGTAGCAAAATCTCCGGACGCCCAGGCGCTGGCGGGGATCATTACCCAGGGACAGGATCAGGCGTCGTTACAGAAGATCGCTGAAAACGCAGCAAAGGGCGATACGGCACAGCTCTCGCAGCTGCTGCAAAATATCGTCCGCAATCCCGACAGTGCGGCGCTGTTGCAGCGTCTCAGCAATACCATCGGGAACCGGGGAAAGTAACGGAGGAAAGCGCGCGCTGTCCGGAAAAACAGGGGGGATAAAAATATGGGAGAATTTGAGGAAAAACTGAACGCCATCCTTTCCAATCCTGACGCCTTAGCGCAGGTAGCGAATCTTGCGCAGTCCCTGAACCTGGGCGGCAGCGGCGGCGGTTCAGATTCCCCGCCGTCTCCGGACGCGGCCCCCGAGCCTGCCGCCGCCGCGGAACCTGCCGGACCGGCAGCAGCGAATGGGATGCCGAATTTGGGCGCATTATCCGGATTAGGGGAACTGTTTGGTCAGATCGATCCGAATATGCTGCAAAAACTACTGCCGCTGGTCAGTGAGTTTACCAGCGGCGGCGGCAATGACGAACGCCTCCAGCTGCTCTACGCACTTC
>CAMWQV010000118.1 GCA_947176425.1 uncultured Clostridia bacterium | reverse complement strand
AATCTGTCAAGCACTCCATCTGCGAAGAAAGAACATATTTTTCAGGCAAGGCGTACCGTACTTGTGGACATGAGACAGGTCCGCGCTCAAATGCCACAGGTCATTTAACAGGTGCGGAACGCACCTCCGTACTTCCTGCGCGGACGTGCAGGAAGGAGCGACCAACGGGAGCGACAAAAGCCACGCCGTCAGGCGTGTTCGACCGGACGTATAGCGCACGGTCTGGGGCCTGGGGACCCCCCAGCAAGCGGCCCTGAATATCGAAAACGATATCCAGGGTCATTGCTTGCCCATGAAATCGGACATTTCTGATTTCGTGGGTAATTAGAAATATATTTTTATCGGAAATGGTTTTTGAAAACATTGAAAACACTGGACAGAGGCAGAAAAAGTTCCTGATAAGAATATGGATTTTCCTATATCTTAGCCAGAATAGCATACTTCGTTCACATGAAAACTTTGGAAAAATGAACGACAAATGACCTGCATAGAAACCTTCAAACAAGTGCTCCGTATTGCAATGGCTTGACTGTTTTCGCAGAAAATGGTATGAACCCATGATAACGCGCCAGAGTAACCAGTTCCCTGTGGAATTGATACTCCAAAAATAGATAGTAGCCGAATTACTATGAACATATTTTTATCAGAAATAATTTCGGTAGTTCTCCTGTGCCACAATGGTTTCCCACTGGATTTCTGATAAAACGGAATTTCTGATTACCTATGTTGAACGAAAGCTAGGTATAGTATAAAAAAGATCGCTGTGCCTACAACCACTAGGGTGGGTTATTTTCGTCGATGGATTTCAATAGGGAAGGGCCAAGCGTTGGAGGGAAAAGACGACTGGAAAACCGTGTCCAGTACACCATTTTCAGCGGCTTTGCACGGGACAGTCAAACAGACGAAGTCCTGTCCAAATCGTTGGACAACGACCCCATAATGAGCGGCTCGATCAGCAAAAGGGGAGAACGAAACCAATCAATCTTTGCAGAGGATGGAACATCCGCTTATGACGCCGGACAGACTGAAATCTATCCCGAAAGGGAAATTTGTCGTGATAAAAATTGGCATACATCCTATGTGGACAAAGCCGCAGTTGTTTCTCAATGGGAAGATTACCTTTGGAAGTATGCTGTGAACAGCTCATCGCTAAGTGTTTGATAAAAGCAGAACTGCCCCGCAAAATAAAACGGGGCAGTTCCTGCTTATTGGTGTTACTTCTGGATTGTATTGGAGTTCTGGTTGTACGCTTTCGCAACGCACTTCCATTCGCCGTTCATCTTCATCAGGAGCAGAACGTCCGTAAAGTCGATGCTGCCGCCCCAGCCTTCCTCCAGTACACGAACGACAGCCAGGGATTCTTCCACCATCAATACGTCCACACGGGCGTTGAACTTGGGGTTGCCGGGCGTGGTGTCCACGTTGTGATAGAACTGCTGGATGGAACCGTGCTCCAGTTCGCCGTTCAGATAGCCGAACAGAGTGGCTTCTTCAAAGAACAGCTCCTTAGCATACGCGCTGTTGCCCTCGGCAACACTTTTCACAAACTTCATGGCAGCCGCTTCAACAGCCTGATACTCGCTGATTTCCGCTCTCATAGCAATAGCCTCCTTGAAAATTTATATAAAGCATTTCGCCTTATACCACAGTAATTATATGTTGTTTCCGACCTCATAGCCATCCCATACTGCATGGAGAATCGTGCTGACCTTCTGTCCGTCGCCAATCTCATAGACAACGGCGCCGCAGCCCTGCAGCTCAGCCCGCATGGATGGTGCCGGACGGAAGCCGACAGCAATCACAATTGAATCCGCGTCAAGAGCCTTCTTCTGCCCTTCGTGCTCCAGAATAACCCTGCCGTTTTCCACAGAGGAAAGCCGGTGGTTCTCCAGCACAGTTACATGATGATGCTCAAACAGATCCGGGATCATCTGACCATTGGGGATAGGGGAAGGGATGCCTGCTGACAGGATTTTCGGCAGCGCCTCCACGACGGTCACTTCTTTACCTGCTTGTGCGTAGTCCAATGCCATCTCACAGCCGACCAGTCCGCCGCCAACGATGACAACCTTCTGTCCGATCTTATCAGGATGGGCGAATGCTTCCATGCAACCGAATACCTTTGCATCGTCAATCCCCGGAACTCTTGGTGTAACAGGAACAGATCCGGTTGCCAGAACAATTACATCCGCATTCATATTGCGGAGCTGTCCAGCAGTAACCGTCTCACCGGTATGGATTTCTACAGGAAGCCCTTTCAACTCGTTCTGATACCACATATTTAATTCCCGAACTTCCTTTTTGAAACTGTGGGAGCCTCCAGGAATGAGATTGCCTCCCAGCTTGGAATTTTTTTCGTACAGGGAAACTTTGTGGCCGCGGATCGCCGCTATTCTTGCGGCCTCCATACCAGCTACGCCGCCGCCCACAACGACAACCTTTTTCGGCTGAACGCAGGGACGAAGTGCAAAGCGCATTTCTCGCATAGCTGCCGGATTTACCGCACAAGTCGGTTGCTTGCCCTGCTGGAGCCGTGTAATACAGCCTTGATTGCAGGCAATACAGGGCCTGATTTTCTCGGTATGTCCGATCAATACCTTGTTGGGATATTCAGGATCAGCCAGTGCTGCACGGCCAAGCACTACCGCATCAATTTTGCCGTCCCGAATAGCGGCTTCCGCAATGTCCGCATCGTTCATCCGTCCGCCAGCCAGAACTGGGATACTCACGGCTTCCTTCGCTTTTGCCGCCAAATCCACTAAATAGCCTTTCGGCATATACATAGGCGGGCAGGCGTAGTAGAAAGAATCATAAATACCAGTATCTACACTCAGGCAGTCATAGCCATAGGATTCCAGCAGCTTCGCAATTTGAATCCCTTCCTCCAATGTACGGCCAACTTCCTCCTCACCGGTCAAACTTGCCTGTTCAAAACCCTTCACGAAGGTTTTCAGCCCCAGGCGCATACTGACAGGATAATTGCTGCCACACTCCTGCTTGATACCTTCCAGAATTTCTTTTGCGGCCCGTAAGCGGTTCTCCAAACTCCCGCCGTACTCGTCAGTACGATGGTTCATCATAGCCAACGCAAACTGATCCAAGAGATACCCCCAATGAATCGAATGTACTTCAACGCCGGAGAATCCCGAATCCTTTGCAATTTTTGCTGACCTAACAACGGACTCAATCTTGGATTTAATCTGGTCACGGGTTAATTCCGGAGAAACTTCGCCGGGATGCCGGAAAACATGGACAGAAGACGGTGCCGGAAGATTGGGATAATTGCGACCAAGCCCCATCGTGATCTGTGCAAATATTTTTGTGCCATAAGCGCCTGCTCTCTCGTTCAGTTCGGTTGCGGTCATTTTGAATGCGTCCGGGTTTTCCAGGATAGTTGGACCAACTCCGGTATAAGGATCGACCTTATGATCTGCTGCAATCGCTCCTGTAAAAATCAGGCCAAAGCCTCCTTTTGCACGCTCAACAAGATACTGAATCGTCTCGTTCTTCAACCCGCCGCCCGGCAAATGGTGCTGTCCACCGCCAATCGGCGCCATGCAAAACCGGTTTTTGATTGCCAAGCTGCCAATTTGGAGTGGCCGACTTAAATGTTCATAGTTCTGCACAAAAGTTCCTCCTTTTCTGCGGACTTGACTTTTCCCCCGCATCTGTGGCAGTCATTATATCAGAAGCAAGCAGAAAATCAAGTACGCACCTGTAGGTGCGATACTTACCTAAAGGAAAGTATAATCGGATATTTTTATGAGGAAGCAGAACCCTCTCCACACTTTATTACACAAGAACCTGATTTTATTAATTATGTACAAAAAGGACTCCGCACATTTTTGTAATTTGCTGATTTTTGTTCAGAACTTACCAAGATGTGACATATTTCAGATTAAGAGTGGGTTTTGAATCATTATGGATAGTTTTTGACCACATAACATCATTTACAAAAAGAATCGGTTCATATTATCATAAAAACACTGCATTGACCTTTGGGATGGGACACAATGCAGAAATAGAAAGGATGTGGAGAATATGAAAAAAATCCCCCGCATGACAGTAGCCGTGTTACTCCTAGCATTGCTGCTGTCAATGGTTGGGTGCGGCGCTTCCGACGGGAAGACCCACCTGAGCTTCCAGATCTGGGACACCAACCAGCGCGACGGTATGAAGGCCATGTGCGACGCCTACACTGCCCAGCACCCGGACGTGGTCATCGACGTGCAGGTGGTCAGCTGGAGTGAGTACTGGACTAAGCTGGAAGCTGCTGCCGAGTCCAACACTATGCCCGACATCTTCTGGATGCACACCAACCAGCTTCTGTACTATGCCGACTTCGGTATGCTGGCTGACGTGACCGATCTCTACGATGATGTGGAGAGCGGCTACTACCAGAACCATTTCTCCGATATCTCTCTGGGCAACGTCAGTGGTTCTGACGGACACTACTACGGTGTCCCCAAGGACAAGGACATTGGCGTCCTGGTTTATAACAAGGAAATGTTCGACGCTGCCGGTGTGGCCTATCCCGATGACGATTGGACCTGGGACGACCTGACAGACGCTTCTCAGAAGATCTACGACGCCACTGGCAACTACGGCTATTTGGCCTATCTGGACGACCAGCTGGGCTACTGGTCCTACGTCTACCAGAACGGCGGCTACATCCTCACCGCCGACCGCACCGCCTGCGGCTTTAACGAGCCCGGTGGCAAGGAGGCCATGGAGTTCTATATTGGGATGCAGAAGGAAAACTGGTGCCCCGACCAGAACTTCTTCACCCAGAACGGTGCAGGCGCGACCTTCTGGTCCGAGCGCGGCGCTATGTTTATGGAGGGTTCCTGGAGTTTGCTGGGCGCCCTGCGGGACCACCCCGAGATGACCGGCAAGTGGGACATCGCCAAGCTGCCCAAGTCTCCCAACCCGGTCAGCACCCCGGAGAGCCTGGACAAGGACGGCCGGGCCTGTATGTCCAATGGCCTGTGCTACGCCACCGGCGCACACGGCAAGAACCTGGAAACCGTCAAGGACGTACTGAAGTACTTCGGTACCGAGGAGGCCCAGCTGATCCAGGGCCAGTCCGGCGCGGCCATCCCCGCCTACTTGGGCACCGAGGAGAGCTGGCGTGTCGCCTTTGAGCAGTACGGCAATCCCATCAACGTGGACTGCATTTTTGAGCAGTTCGACTATGCCATTCAGGTGCCCTACAACTCCGCCAGCCCCCGCTGGAAGAGCCAGGTCCTGGATGTGCTGACCCAGATCTACGCCGGCAACCAGGAGGTCGCTTCCGGCCTGGACAAGATGACGGAGACCGTCAACACCGAGACCGCCAAGAAATTGGCGGGGAACTAAGGAGGGATGACTGTGAATAAGAAAATGTCTGCCGCCGAGCGGCGGGAGGAAAACTGGGGCTGGTTCATGGTAGCCCCCACCATCATCGGCCTGTTCGTGCTGAACATCTGGCCCTTCATCCAGACCATCTACACCAGCTTTTGCGAACACCTAGGCTTCGGCCGCTATAAGTTCATCGGCCTTCAGAACTATATTGATATGTTCAGCACCCCTGAGTTCTGGAAGGCCACCTGGAACACGGTCTGGTTCTGCTTCCTGACTGTACCCGTGGGTATGGTTCTGGCCCTGTTCGTGGCCATGCTCCTGAACACCAAGGTCAAGTTCAAGGGCGGCTTCCGCACGATCTTCTTCCTGCCTCTGGTGTGCGCCCCCGCCGCCGTAGCCATGGTGTGGCAGGTCATCTTCAACGGCGACAGCGGCATTCTTAACCAGATGCTGGGTACTCATATCCAGTGGATCACCAACTCCAAAACTGCAATGGTGGCTGTGGCCATCGTCTCCGTGTGGAGCAGCGTGGGTTATGACGCGGTGTTGCTGCTGGCGGGTCTCCAGAACATCCCCAAGACGCTCTACGAGGCCAACAGCATTGACGGCGCGGGCAAGATCCGGCAGTTCTTTACCATCACCCTGCCCATGATCTCCCCCTCCCTGTTCTCCGTACTTATCATGCGCCTGATGTCCTCCATGAAGGTATACGACCTGATCTACATGATGTCCGATGACACCAACCCCGCTATGGCCGATATGCAGAGCTTGATGTACCTGTTCTACCGCTCGTCCTTCGTAGCCGGTGACCGCGGCTACGGTTCCGCTATCGTGATCTGGACCGTCTGCCTGATCCTCCTTGTGACCCTGATCCAGTTCTGGGGCCAGAAGAAGTGGGTCACCTACGACATTTAAGGAGAATTTATCATGAAAAGTACAGATTCTTTACACCGCTCCTATGCGATTGCCAAATTCCTTACCTATTTCGCCCTGATTGTGGGCTCCCTTATCATGATCTTCCCCTTCCTGTGGATGCTTCTCACCAGCTTCAAGACCCAGGCCGAAGCCACAAGCATCCCGGCCACCTTCCTGCCGTCCGCACTGCGGTGGGATGGCTACAAGAAGGTCCTTGAGAACCTGCCCTTTGTCAAGCTGTACTGGAATACCATTCTGCTGGTGTTCTTCCGGGTGATCTGCGCCATCGCCTTCAGCTCTATGGCTGGTTACGCCTTTGCCAAGCTGAAGTTCCGCGGCAAGAACATCCTCTTCACCATCGTGCTGATGCAGATGTC
>CAMWQV010000117.1 GCA_947176425.1 uncultured Clostridia bacterium | reverse complement strand
GCCCGTATTGTTCCCGCGCTTTTCTTTCAGCCGCACTTTTACAATATTGTATATCGGTTACATGTGGACAGCGCAAACCGTACCGTATTGCAGGCGGATAACTACGACGAAATACATAAGTCTCCTGTCATGCGATACTTCAAATATGTCAAGACATTTACGCCCATGCGTCGTTTTACAACCAGTCATGGCGCTTCTGTCAAATTTATGTATGAAGAGGCAAAAAATGCGGATGATGCGGACAAGGAGATAAAAATAATCGTCAGCGACGCGGTTCTGGAACGTATTCTGAACCGGAGCTTTATGATAGACCCGGAGGACCGGCTGTATAAGGACAGTGTTCTGGTCCGCTTAGAGGATGGAAAGCTGAATCCCAAAGCAACATTCAGTGCTTTAGCGGCATTTTTGGATTTGCCCTATACCGAGTCTATGACCTGCTGCTCTGAAGGCGGAAAAAGCGTCCCCTATCTGGGAGGCGACGGCTACGCACCGGGATTCAATCCAGAATCGATCTACCGTACTTATGATGATTATGTCAATGACAGTGAGCGCTATTTTATTGAATATTTTCTGCGGGACGCTTATGAATGTTACGGATATGGGTTTCAGTATTATGATGGTGCGGATGTTGATGAAAAGAAAGCAGAGGAACTGATTCAAGGATTCACAACCATCAACCATTATATGAAGGATACTTGGATAAAAGTGTTTCAGACGGCGGAAGTGTCGCGGGGTGGGGAACGTGTGGATCAGGAAACGGAACAGCAGGTGCAAAGACAGCTTTTGGATAATTATATCGAAAAATACGATAAAAATCGCTTAGAGAGTGTAAAAATATTGCAGGAGGGTCTGCACTTTGTCAGTAAGAATGGCCAGCCTCTGCGTATGATGCCTATGCTGAAACTGGACCAAACACTGCTGGAACAGCCATTGTATCATTGAGGAAGGATATCAAAAAGTAATGAGAAAAGGGACTCTGTATTTTTTTACCGGTCTGGCCGGAGCGGGCAAGACTACTATCGGCGGATTGTTTTATCAGCGCTTAAAGGCAATCAGTCCAGACGCGATTTTGATTGACGGCGATCAGCAGCGAACGGCGGCGGGCCACAGCACACCAGATGGCGCTGTAGTTACGGCAGAGCGTTATACCACTGAGGCGCGAAAAGCAGGTGCGCGTGGGATGTTTGCTTACTGCCGGGAGCTGACGGAGCAGGGATATGATGTAGTCTGCTGCAGCATCTCTATGTATAAGGAAATTCGGGATTGGAACCGGGCGAATATTGACAATTACAAGGAAATTTATGTCAAAGTAACTCATGAAACATTATACCGGCGGGATCAAAAGCAGCTGTATTCCTCTGGAGCGAAAAACGTTGTGGGCGTAGATTTGCCGTGGGATGAACCGGAACATTCAGATGTGGTGATTCGTAACGACGGCGGGGAAACGCCGGAGGCTATTGTGAACCGTCTTGCAGAGATTTTCGGTATAGCTATAAGGAGCAAAGCGTCATGAAAGCAGATTTACATACACATAGTACGGCGTCAGATGGGCAGTACAGTCCAGCAGAATTAGCGCATCTTGCGAAAAAACGCGGTATGGATGTGTGGGCGCTCACCGACCACGATAATCTGGATGGTTTGAACGATGCTGTAACAACCGGTAAAGCATTAGGATTGAAGGTTGTGCGGGGTGTAGAGTTAAGCGCCGACGATTACCTGAACCTGCATATTTTAGGCTATAATTTTTCTGCTTCTGCTCTGCAAGACTGGATTGACAGCTTAAAAGGGGGACGTAATAACCGCAAATACCGTATCCGGGATTTCTTGCGGACAAAGGGTCTGGAAATTCCATTAGACGAGGTGGATGCAGCGGCGGGAGACGGAGCTGTTGGACGGCCCCATTTTGCACAGGTTATGCTCCGTCACGGTTTTGTATCTACGCGAAAAGAGGCTTTTGACCGCTATTTAGATACGCCGGAATTTCAGAAAATCGAAAAAGGTACCAAGCCCAGCGCCGAAAAATGTATAGGAGCGATCAAAGCCGCTGGCGGAAAGGTCTCTTTAGCACATCCTTATCAAATCGTATTGGGTGATGACCGTCTGGAGGATTTGATAAAAAAGCTGATTGGTTATGGACTGGACGCGATTGAGTGCTATTACCCAATCCATACACCGGAACAACAGGCAGAATATCTGAGACTTGCAGAAAAATATGGACTGCATGTAACTGGCGGCAGCGATTTTCATGGAGAGAAAAACAAGCCGGATCATCCGCTGGCAGCATGGGAGCTGGATGTGGAATGGCTGATTGAGGAGACTTGAAATGCAGTTTGAACTGATGGCATCTATGATGTGCGCCAACTACGGAAATTTAGAGAAAGAAGTCTCTGAGTTGGATGAAGGCGGCATAGATTCCTTCCATATTGATATCATGGACGGGCGGTATGTGGCAAATTTTGCCATGTCCCTGAACGATATGCGGTACATAGCAGGGGCAACTCAAAAACCGCTGGATGTGCATCTGATGATCGAGCATCCCAATAACCGGATCGGTTTGTTTTTGCAGAATCTGCGGCCCGGCGATACAGTGTATATCCATCCGGAAGCGGAGTACCATCCGTCTACAACGCTTCAGGCTATTATCGACGCGGGTATGGTTCCAGGTATCGCGATCAATCCTGGTACTTCTGTGGAAACCGTCATGGAAATGCTGCGGATTGTGAAAAAAGTGCTGGTCATGTCGGTCAATCCTGGCAATGCAGGGCAAATGTTTCTGCCTTATGTGGGGAAGAAAATCACAAAACTGCTTTCCATGAAAGAGGATATGGACTTTGAACTGTACTGGGATGGAGCGTGCAGTGCGGATAAAATCCTGGAATATGCGCCGAAGGGTGTAAAAGGCTTTGTATTGGGTACGACACTTCTGTTTGGTAAAGGAACTTCCTATGGCGAGACGCTGCAAAATATTCGGGAGCTGAAATTTTAATGAATATTGCTGTGGTGCTCTCCGGCGGTACGGGCACAAGGTTTGGTATGGATATACCTAAACAGTACCAAATCATTGCTGGAAAGCCGGTGATTGTACATACTTTGGAACAGCTTCAGCGCTGTGAAGCAGTGGACGGTGTCCTGGTGACGGCAAGTCCTAATTGGGAGACGCAAATCCTTCAATGGAAAAATGAGTTTTCTTTAACGAAACTGCTGACAGTTGCGGCAGCCGGAGAAGACAGACAGTTATCAATTCGCAGCGGATTACTTGCGGCGGAAATGTTTATGGATAATAACGAGACATCCGGCATCATCATTCAGGATGCAGTACGGCCTTTAGCAAGTGTGGAACTGCTGAACCGTCTGACAGCAGGCTTGAAAGAGGCCCCTTGTGTCATGCCTGTCCTGCCGGTAACTGACACCACCTATACCAGCGCAGATGGACAGTGGGTCAATGGACTTTTAGAGCGTTCTGCCCTTTATGGAGGACAGGCGCCGGAGGCGTTTCGTTATCAGCCATATTTGAAATTATATCAGGAAACGTCTTCCAAAGAACTTAGTGCCATGAGCGGCAGCTGTCAGCTTCCCTACAAAGCAGGCTGGAAAGTAAAGATGGTTCCGGGAGAACGGGAAAACATTAAAATTACCTATCCCATAGACTTAAAAATATGTGAAATACTGCTGCAGAAGAAGGGAAGGATATCTTGAAGGCATATACGCTGTATGGAATAGGAGATCTGCGCTACGAGGAGCGGCCGCTTCCTGAAGTGCGTCCGGGGTGGGCGTTGGTTCGGGTTCTGGCAATGGGGATTTGCAGTTCCGATATCCCCAGAATTTTTGAGAAAGGAACTTACCATTTCCCAACGGTCCTTGGTCATGAATTCTGTGGTCAGGTAGAATCTGTGGCAGATGAAACAGACAAAACGTGGATAGGAAAACGTGTGGGAGTTTTCCCGCTGATTCCTTGTAAAAAGTGTATTTCCTGCCAAAAAGGACAATATGAAACCTGCTCTAATTACGACTATCTCGGTTCTCGGCGGGATGGCGGGTTTGCAGAATATGCTGCAGTTCCTGTATGGAACTTACTGGAATTGCCAGATTCAGTCAGTAATATCCAGGGAGCATTGCTGGAACCAGCGGCGGTTGCACTTCATGCAGTAAAACAGGCAAAAATAACATCTGAAGATAAAGTCTGCATTGTAGGTACGGGTGCGATAGGCTTGCTGGCGGGGCAATGGGCAAGGATAAAAGGAGCAGATCAAGTTGTTGTAAAGGGCCGCAGTGAGGGAAAACGGAAGTTGTCCGAAGCATGTGGTATGGAATATCACGTCAGCTGTAAAGGGGGCTATAACTGTGTAATTGAAGCAGTAGGAAGTAACCAGGCTTTAGAAGACAGCCTTACAATGGCTGACGCAGGCGGGCGGATTGTTTTAATGGGGAATCCGGATGGAGACAGGAAATTTTCCCAGGAGCTGTATTGGAGCATCCTTCGGAAGCAGATGACCTTAATAGGCACTTGGAATTCCTCTTATGGCAGTCCTGAAAGTGACTGGACGGAAGCTGTGCAAACGATGGCAAACGGGACGCTGACAGTGGATGCGGTTATCTCACATCTGCTGGATTTGCCGGATTTAG
The DNA here is from genome assembly GCA_947176425.1 of uncultured Clostridia bacterium. Taxonomy (GTDB): domain Bacteria; phylum Bacillota; class Clostridia; order Oscillospirales; family Oscillospiraceae; genus Pelethomonas. Next base: position 2,073 of record CAMWQV010000117.1, on the reverse strand, counting down.
AAGAAGGCTTGGAAATTATGCGAAACAAACAGCAGCCATACTGCAAAATTGTTGTGAAAATAAGCTGAACCTATATATATGGCAACAATCATGAGGCTGAGCAGTAAATAAACGGTTTGTACCGGCTATAGCAGGACAGATCAAGACCAGAGGCGGTACGGTATGGGATGTCATAAATCATCCTATTGGTTAAGTTAAAAAATAGAAAGGTGGATTACAAATGGACAGGATAGGAACAGGGTACGAAGAGGTTGTTTTGTTTAAAGAACCTAGAAAATTTTTGGATACGCTTCCACAAGAAATGCAAAATATGTCTCAGATGTCAGAATTTGATACAGGATTTGTCTGTGGGCTGATAAAAAAATATAGACCCAAAAAGATACTTGAAGTTGGGACTTTCACGGGCGCAACAGCATCCGTCATTATGAACTGCGCCGTTCTCTTAAAAGAAGAACCCCAAATTTATTCGTTGGATTTAGCTAAGACACATAATATCGGAAAAACAGTCAATGTTGGATTTGTTGCTGAATATGCAAAAGAGATACTAAAATATAAAAACTACAAATTGTTTACTGGGGATTTGCTTGCGGCCCGTATTGAGGAGATAGGCGGGAATATAGACTTCCTAATTCTTGACACAGTCCATCGTTTACCCGGCGAAATACTTGATTTCCTTGTAGCGCTGCCCTATTTGTCTAAAGATGCTGTTGTAGTTATGCATGATATGGTTTTAAATTTAAGCTCTGCAACGGCTTCTACTGATTTTGATGCATACTCGAATCGGGTACTCTTTGATGCGGTAACGGCAGAGAAAAAATACTATATGGCGGGAGGCGAATCAGAGGAAATTGCCGCAGGATTGCCTAATATTGGTGCTTTTCAGCTGAATGATAAAACAAGAACGCAAATAAGAGATGTCTTTTCAACCTTAGCATATACATGGTCATATTTTCCGGAAGCAGAGCAGTTAAATAAATATATGACAGCTATTGAAACACATTACAGTGCGGACTTAATAAATCTGTTAAAAAGAATATTAGCTGCTCAAAAAGTTACAGCAGAGAAAAAACAGGTAATCGCCAAAGCGGATTCATTAGCATGGAGGGAACTTCTGCTGAAAGTAAGTGGTAATGATAGTGGAGTTGTTATTTACGGCAGCAAGGATTTTGCAAGTGTTTGGTATAAATTGCTGCGAAAGATGGATATTCATGTAAGAGCATTTGTTGTTTCTGATGGCAGAAAGATACCAACTGAATGGTATTATAAAAAAGATCTCCCGATCTATCATTTGAGCGAATTGCCTCAGGAATATAGCAATAGCCCCTTTGTGATAGCGGTATATGGCCAGAACACTTATGATGAAATTGTAGAAACACTTCAAAGCCGTGGATATACAAACATATTATTTTATCGCTGAAAGCCCAGTGGTTTATCCGGAGAGGAATCAAACTATACGATGAAACATATGGAAAACATAATTTTGATTACTGGATGTGCCGGTTTTATTGGCGGTGCGCTGGCAGAACGGCTGCTGGAGAATCCTTCGGGAAAGATCATCGGAATTGATGATTTAAATGATTATTATGATGTGCGTCTCAAAGAGTACCGGCTTGAAAGGATAAGGGCAACTGGCACTGATGGGAAAATTGAGTTTATTAAAGGAAATATTGCGGACAAAAGTTTTATAGTGGACGTATTTGACAAATATCAGCCGTCAATTGTTATACATCTTGCGGCACAGGCCGGCGTCCGGTATAGCATTGAAAATCCGGATATATACATACAGTCTAACATTCTGGGGTTTTACAACATGTTGGAAGCCTGCCGGTATCAAACAAAATACACGGAAAATCCAGTGAAACATTTTCTTTATGCAAGCTCATCATCTGTGTATGGAAACAATAAAAAGGTTCCATATGATGTTACAGACAGGACGGACCAGCCGGTGTCACTGTATGCGGCTACGAAGAAAGCGGATGAAGTCATGGCATATGCCTACGCGGAGCTTTATAAAATTCCGATGACAGGAATGCGCTTTTTTACAGTTTATGGTCCGGCGGGCAGACCAGATAT
>CAMWQV010000116.1 GCA_947176425.1 uncultured Clostridia bacterium | reverse complement strand
TGGTACTTCCTTTTTCATTTTCTTGTTGTGATTGGCGAGAGCCTTTATATGCGTTCCGTCTATCAACACTGCCGCCGGCGTCAACGCTCCTGCCGTTCCTGCCTCCATTAATATCCACTGAAACACTGCTTCTATTGTTTCCGTAGTGAACCGGTGCCGGAAGTTATAACTCACTGTGGAAAAATGCGGCAGCTTCTCCCTCAGCGTATATCCCAGAAACCATCGATATGCTACATCCGTCTCCGCTCTGCGCAGTGTACCACGCAATGACGCATTCCCATCCAGATGCTGCAACAGTACGATCTTGAACAGCACTACTGGGTCTATGCTCGGCCGCCCCTCCTCTTCACTATACAGAGGTTCCACAATTTCATACAGCTTCTCAAAATCTACCGCTTCATCCACTTGCCGCAGTAGATGACACTCTGGCACTAGACTTTCTGTATCTACTATTTCTATGACTCCTCGTTCTTTTTTCCCTCGCTCTAACATCTTTCTCGCCTCCTCTCTTATTTTACCATTTCTTCTCCTTTTAGTCTATCCATTGGATGACTTTTTCGACAGGCTGTGACGGCAGGGAATATTCCTTGCCGTCTTTTTTGTCCGTCCCTCTATGCGGCAGAAACTTTTTTGAAAATTCTGTAAGGTTTCGGATTATATCCTGTCTTATAGAGTGAGGAACTACCAAAGAAAGGGGGCATTGCGTTGGAAGATCATCAAATTATAGAGCTCGTGTTTGTGCGCCGGTACTTCTTCACCGAACCGGCTGCCGCAGTTGCGGAGCGCTATGGCCTGACGGAAAACAACGTCATGGTGATTCTCTGCCGGACCCGAAAAAAGCTCAGGCTTGCACTCACGAAGGAGGGGTATTTATGAACAGCAAAGACTTATACAATGCTATTTGCAAAGTGGATGATGACATTCTGGAAAAAAGTGAGGCTGCCGCCGGTATGCCGAAAGTAAAAAGTAAGCGGCTGATATTCGCGGCAATAGCTGCCTGTCTCTGTCTTGCGATTTTCAATATATGGGAACTGCGTGCCGAAGGAATGCCGGTTACCGACTATGAGGACGGCGTAACAATTCCTCAGATGAATGCTTCTCTGTCCGTCAACGGATTAACCGATATGATAGGTTTCTTTCTCTACCAGGGCAGACATTATGTTCAGTATGACTGGATTAATGAGGAGGATGATGATGTGGATCTGATTGGCGAATATCTCGGAACTGCTACCGGCTCGATTGATGAATGGACGCTGGCGGACGGATATGTGGAATTTGCGGGAAGTGTGCGCGGCGACTTCTACGCGGTGAAAGGATACGATCCCGCCTTTATTCTTTGCATGAAACAGTCAGCAGATGTTGTCTCGCTCTATATCTGCAACAACGGAATCACTTTGAAATATGGTTCGGAGTTGTTTGAGGACCGGTTTCATCTGTCCGGCAATTTGAAATCGGTGCAGTATGAAAGTCATGATTCCTGGTTTAATGAGCGGGAGGAACGGTATCAGATGAACAGCGTCAATCAGATCATACTTGATTTTATTAAGAGTATGGATTCCGCGCAGTTTATTCCGTATGAAGCTGTACCGTCTGACGAGGACCGCATAGAAGAATTGTACCACCTGTTTTTTCAGATGGAAAATGGCATGACAGTCCACCTTCGCCTGTATGAAAATGGATATATCAGGTGCCAGGGAATGTGGAGTCTTTATATACAGGTCCCCGAAAAGATCTACAATAAGCTGTTGAATCTGCTGGACACGCACGCCGGTTCTGCTATGGCCGAAACGGCTGGACCGGACCTGTAATCAGCGCCGCAGACAGTTTGTCAAGCATTCCTGTTGTAAATTCCCGAAATATCTGTTACAATCGGGACAATAGGAGATGATGTACCATGTTAAAGAAACGAAAAAGAAGCTCTAAAAATAAAAGACGCCGGGCCGCACAGAGACGCCGGGAAGAAGGCGCCCGGACTCTTCTTCTGCAATACGACCTGTCGGGCCTGATCGAACAGGCAAAACATATGGACCGCCGTTTTATCCTTCATGTCGGGGAGACCAACAGCGGCAAAACCTATCACGCATTGCAGGCCCTGAAAAACGCGTCCAGCGGGGTCTATCTGGGACCTCTGCGCCTGCTGGCTCTGGAGGTATTCGACCGTCTGAATCTGGAGGGCTGTCCCTGCACGCTTCTCACTGGGGAGGAATACGAACCAATCCCCTTTGCCAGCCACACTGCGTCTACTATCGAGCTGTGCGACTGTGAGCAGGAATATGACGTTGCCGTGATTGACGAGGCCCAAATGATTGCGGACCCCAGCCGCGGCGCGTCCTGGACCCGTGCGCTGTTTGGGGTGCGTGCGAAAGAAGTGCATATCTGTCTGGCTCCGGAAGCAGAACCGATTTTGCGCCGCCTGCTGGAGAGCATACAAGCGCCCTTTGAGACGGTCGTGCATGAGAGACTGGTTCCGCTGCTGTTCTCCGGGACCGCCAAGGGGCTGGAATCCGTCGAACCCGGAGACGCGTTAATCACGTTTTCCCGGAAAGAAGTTCTCAGCACCGCCGCCGCGCTGGAACAGCGGGGCGTCGCCGCAAGCGTGATCTACGGCGCGCTGCCGCCCGCGTCCAGAAGAGAGGAAGTACGAAAATTTTCCAGCGGTGAGACGACGGTTGTTGTCGCGACTGACGCCATCGGCATGGGAATTTCCCTGCCGATCCGCCGGGTCATTTTTTGCCGGACGACCAAATTTGACGGCGTTGCCCGGCGTGACCTGACCAACGCCGAAATCAAGCAGATTGCCGGGCGCGCCGGACGGTTCGGGATGTATGATCATGGGGAAGTGCTGACGATGATTGATCCGGACCGCATCGCCGCCGCTCTGTCTGCGGAGCCGGACTATATTACCGGTCTGACGATTCCTTTCCCGCAGGAAGTCTTGAAGTCTCGTTTTGACCTGCCCACGCTGTTCAAAGTGTGGTCGGAGCTGCCGCCGCTGGAAAACCTCCGCCGTGCCGACCTGACCGACGCCGCGATTTTATATCAGACGCTCAGTCCGGCACTGGACAGCAATATGGATAAGCAGACCGTTTACCGCTATGTCACCTGTCCTGTCGATCCCCGGTCCCTTCCCCTTTTGGACTACTGGCGGGACTGCGCCGAATCGCTGCTGTTCGGCGGCACCGCGCCCTTAGCGCCGTTCCTGGACGATTCCCTGGAATCCTGCGAGCTGCGGTACAAAGCATTGGATATCCGCCATCAGATGCTCCACCGGTCCGGCGTGGAGGAGAGCGTCACCCGGGAACAGGCCGAGCTTTCCAGAAAAATCAGCGGCTTTTTGCGGGCCGATAAATCCGGTTTTCTCCGGCGGTGCAGGCGGTGTTACGAACTGCTGCCCTTTAACCATCACTACGCCCTCTGTGAAAACTGCTATGCCCGCATACTGGCGAAAAAAGAACGGAATTTGCAGGAATAACATCACCAGACTGTCCCAATAATTTTCCCGCGCCAACCGCCATCCTCCAGCGCCACATAGCCGAAATAGGAATATTCCAGAGCCTCTTTCTGCAAAGCAAAATCTGTGGGGGTGCCGGGATAGACCTCTGTTGTATTGATTTCCATTGCCTGGTTTCGTGCCCTTGCGTTCTCCGGAATAAATACCGCTTCTGCATGGAAACAGTATACATTGCTGCCCAGTGAATCTTGAAGCTGCTGTGTAAGTTCCGGACGGCCCTCCACAGAGGCATGTACAAAAGTATAACGGTATTTGCTGCCTGGGGAGGCGGACAGATGGATATTTTCATAGGTTTGGCAGTACTCCGCCGCCGCATCCATATAACTCTGTCCACGGTCCGGAATAAAAATGCTGCCGTTTTGGTCGAAACCGTCTAATGCAAGATATTCCAACTCGTCAAACAGTTCCCGCAGGTTCCCGTATATCCCTTCGGCTTTGAATGTGCTGACTTGTTCCCCATCCTCCACCTTCACATAGTTACTGGAATACGCGGTCAGGCTCCAGTTATTCTCCTGTGTCAATATAATCCGGTCATCCGCGGCAGTTCCTTCCGGTATGTCGCTGTAAATCCATACTGACAGGGTACGGTTTATCAAATATTCGGCGTTGCCTGCTGCCCAGCAGTCCTCATACTGTCCCAGATTCACGCCGTCTGCGTAAAGCTGGAGTGACAGAGGCGGTTTTTTAGCCAGACTGTTTGCCACCTTTACGAATAGTTCGGTTCTGTTCCTGTCTGATTCTTCCTGTGTCTTGTTATACATATACAGGTCAATTTCCTCAGCTTTCTCCTTTGGGTCAGCGGCGCAGGCCGCAGCCGCCGTGAGGCACAAGACCGCCGCCAGTACAGCCGCCCAGCGTTTCGGCTGCCGCCAGCGCAGTACGTTTTTGATGCGGCTGACTGTATTGCCCTCCCCAAAGGCCAGCGGCGCGCCGGATATGATTTTTTGTCCTGTCGCCAGCCGCAGCAGAGACGCGGAATAATCCGCCCGGATTTCCGGACCAAGCTGTTTCATTACGGCTTCGTCACAGCTCATTTCCATATCTTTCCCCGCCAGGAAAAACGCCAGCCACACCAGCGGATTGAACCAGTGCAGGCACAGCGCGCCGAACGCCAGCAGTTTTGTGATATGGTCCAGCCGCCGGATGTGATGCCGCTCATGCAGAAGAATATAGCTCCGTTCCCGTTCCGGCAGGGAAGACGGCAGATAGATTTTCGGACGCAGCAGGCCCATCACAAACGGGGAGCAGATCTCGTCCGCCAGCCAGACGTTTCCCTCCAGACACACGGCGCAGACCAGACGGCGGCGCAGTTTCCAGAGGGAGTACGCGCTGTACAGGACCATCACGCCCGCGCCTGTCAGCCACAGAAACGGCAGAACAGGCACGTTTTTTTCCAGCGCGTCCGGTATTGATACATTTTTTTGCACAGGTGCCTGCGGGATTTGATGGACCGCCGTATATGCGGCCTGTTCCCGGACCACCGGCACAGGGTTCGGAACGTCTGCCGCTCTCAATACGGAAAATCCGGCTGTTACCGATACCGGACACAGCAGGCGGAACAGTACAACCGCCCACAGCGCATACGAATATACTTTCGGAGCCCATTTCAGCGTCAGACGCACCGCCAGCACCAATACGATCACGATGCTTGCGTTCCAACTCATCCGGCATATTGCGGAAAACAGCATTTCCGTTCACCTCCTGCTCTCATCGATCAGCTTTTGGAGCTGGTCGATTTCTTTTTCCGACAGTTTCTGCCTGGTGGTAAACGCCGCCAGGAACGCGGGCAGAGAACCGGAAAACGTCTCTGCTACAAACTGTTCGCTCTGTACAGCATAATACTCCTCTTTCGACAGGCAGGCAGTGACAGTCCCGCCCTGATTTTGGAAAAGGCCCCGTTCACACAGCCGTTTCAGTACCGTATAAGTAGTTGATTTTTTCCATCCCAATTCCGCCGCCGCTAAATGCACCAGTTCTGTAGAGCCGACCGGTTCCCGTTCCCAGATGAGATTGGCAAACCGCGTCTCTATCGCACCTAATTTCAGATTCTTCATAAAAACCATCCCTTTCCGGTCTACACTTTATAGACCTGCTGCATTTAGTCTACAGTATGTAAACCTGTTTGTCAAGTACCTGCTGTTATTTTTTTCCTGAATATGCCGAAAGAAATAATAAGAGAACACTATAATTTATCAACGAGGAGGGTATATTCAATGCGGATAGAAAGCAGCAGTGTAGCAATGAGTTCTGCCAGAAGCTACAAAGCCGAAACGGAGGTTATACGCACCAACATCGACCGCTATCATGGTGACGGCAAAGAGAAAGTCCGTGTCAATTCGGTCAGTACGACGACTAAGGCGGTGGAGCTGGACAGCAGCAGCGCAGTATTTGTCAACTATGAGGCTCCCGACGAACCTGCCGGCGTGCAGAAAAACACTGTGGAACAGACCTCGCAGCGTCCGGAAAGCAGCAGCGGGGACACAGCCGCTCAACAGCAGGACGCACTGCGTCAGCTGGCTGAGGTCCCTAAAAAGACCGATTGGCTGGGCGATATTAAAGAGGCGGTGGACAACGACCCCACCATCCAGATGCTGCGCAAGGCGCTGAACCTGCTGGAGCGTTTTACCGGCAAAAAGTACAATCACGATCTTTTTGACACCGGCAGCAAGTCCATGAGCAGCCAGTTCCAGCTCAGCGCGTCTGCGGTCTCCATGAAGTATCAGGCAACTATGCTTCAGTTCGGCGGCGCGGAAATGCTGGCCCCTCACGCGGAAGGAGAAGCGGTCAACGGATACTGGACACGGCAGACGGTGGAATCCGGTTTTGCGAAGGGCGAAGAACATACCGCGTTTTCCTCCGCGGGTACGGTAGTGACTTCCGACGGACGGACGCTTAATTTTGGTATTTCCGTGGAAATGTCCCGGAGCTTTGAGGAAGCGTATGAGATCGTGGGTCAGGAGGCAGTCTTTACAGACCCGCTGGTCATCAATATGGACACGGACGCTGCCGCGCTTTCTGATGTCACGTTCTATTTCGACCTGAACGGCGACGGAACCAAAGAGGAAATATCACAGCTGGCAGCCGGCAGCGGGTTTCTTGCGCTGGACAAAAACGGCGACGGGCAGATTAACGACGGTACGGAACTGTTCGGGGCGCGTACCGGGGACGGTTTCGCGGAACTGGCGCAGTAC
>CAMWQV010000115.1 GCA_947176425.1 uncultured Clostridia bacterium | reverse complement strand
TATTGTCTGGCGCAAACTTATTCCTGTTCATCTCTAATTTCGGGATAGGCTCTAAATAACTTCCAGTTTATCGGGGCATTATCCACAACGGGTAATGCCCTCTTGATCACATTAACGAAAATTAAAAAAAACGGCTTCCATCAACACAAAAGGCAAAAGAGAGTCAAAAAAATACAGCTTGCAATGTCTTTCTCAATATGGTAGGATGTATTATACAAATTTACGAGGTGAACACATGGGAGCATTTGTCCGGTTTGACCGGGTAAAGAAAACTTACCGTATGGGGGAAGTGGAGATACAGGCTCTTTCGGACGCCGCTTTCACCGTAGAGCAGGGTGAACTTTGTATCATCGTTGGTCCCAGCGGCGCGGGCAAGACCACGCTTCTGAACATATTGGGCGGGATGGACACGCTTACCAGCGGACAGGTTTTTCTTGGCGGCGAGGAGATATCCGCCTATAATTCCCGCCAGCTGACCACTTACCGCCGTCATGATATCGGCTTTGTGTTTCAGTTTTATAATCTGGTGCCGAATCTCACCGCCCTGGAAAATGTAGAGCTGGCGGCACAGATCTGTAAAGATCCTTTAGATGCTGCGGAAGTACTGCGTTCAGTAGGACTGGAGCAGCGGATGTCGAATTTTCCCGCCCAGCTGTCCGGGGGGGAACAGCAGCGGGTAGCTATCGCCCGCGCTTTGGCAAAAAATCCCAAACTTCTTTTGTGTGACGAACCTACCGGCGCATTGGACTACAAGACCGGCAAAGCGATTTTGCAGCTGCTTCAGGACATGAGCCGGAAACGCGGCATGACAGTCATTATCATTACGCACAACAGCGCCCTGACCGCAATGGCAGACCGGGTGATTCAGGTCAAGAACGGCACTGTCACCAGCGAGGAGATCAACCGCTCCCCTGTGCCTGTGGAGCTGATCGAATGGTAACGACTTTGCTTAAAACGTCTCTGCGGGAAATACGGCAGAGTTTAGGACGGTATCTGGCGATTCTGGCGATTGTAGGACTGGGCGTGGGCTTTTTTGCCGGACTGCGCACCTGCCAGCCCTCTATGGCCGCTACCGGCATCGCTTACCTGGAACGCCAGCGGCTGTATGATTTTCGCCTGCTTTCTACATTAGGCTTTACAGAAGAAGATGTCACATATTTTGCCGCCCTGGAGGAGATCGATACTGCCTGCGGCGCGGTATATGCGGATTTTTTGACGGAAAACGAAATAGGAGAGGAGATCGTTCTCAGGGCGCACTCTCTGTCAGAAAGCGTCAATATTCCCCAGCTGACTGCCGGACGAATGCCGCAGGCGCCGGACGAGTGTTTGGCCGACGCCCGTACTTTTTCGGAGGAAGACTTAGGCCGCGTTCTTTCCGTTTCTTCCCACAACAACGAGGATACACGGGAACTGCTGCACTGCGGAAAGTATACCGTTGTAGGGACCGCTATATCGCCCTACTATCTTAACTACCAGCGGGGAACAAGTTCCATTGGCAGCGGAACTGTGTCCGGATTTGTGTACATACCGGAGGCGGGCTTTGATTTTGAAGCCTATTACGAGATATTTTTGACTTTGACAGACCACTTTGACGCATATTCCGATGAATATACGGAACAAATTGACCGCCTGAAACCGGTCATAGAAGCCGCGCTGGAGGACCGCGCCGGTCTGCGGTATACCACCATTTATGATGACGCGATGGCAGAGATACGCGACGCGGAACAGGATATTGCGGACGGCTGGGACGAGTACCGCAGTGAGCGGGCCGACGCGGAAAACGAGCTGAACGACGCTTATCAGGAGCTGACCGATGGAGAGCAGGAATACGCTGACGGCCTCAAAGATTACGAACAGGGCAGACGGGACTATGAGGACGGCAGAAAGGAATATGCGGACGGGCAGCGGAAAGCCGCAGATGCCGAACAGGAAATCGCGGATGCTGAGCGGGAGCTTGCGGACGCAGAACAGGAGCTTGCGGACGCGGAACAGGAACTTGCCGATGCCGGGCAGGAATTATCAGATGCCCGGCAGGAACTGGCTGACGCACGTCAGGAGTTAAACGACGGCTGGATAGAATATGAGCAGGGCAAATTGGACGCCCAGCGGGAACTTGCGGACGCGCACCAGAAGCTGCTGGACGGAGAGCAGGAGTACCGCGACGGAGAAGAGGAGTACGCCGACGGCCTGCGCCAGCTTGCGGACGCGGAACAGGAGCTTGCCGATGGAGAACAGAAGCTGCTGGACGGCGAACAGGAACTGTCAGACGGCGAACGGGAGCTGGAAGACGCCCGTGACCAGCTGCGGGATGCCCTGCGGGAGCTGGACGATGCGGAAGCGCAGATCACCGCCGCAAAAAAGCAGCTGGAAGAAGGCGAGGCGTCGTATCAGCAGGTCAAGCAGCTCTATGATTCCACGGAACAATTAGCACAGGGAATCGGCGCGAGTATGGGAATGAGTATGGATGCCGGTACGCTCATTCGGTATTTAACTTCCAATATGTCCCCGGAATTGAATGCGGCTGTCGATATGGCCTTGCAGGGCAGCGGCAGCAGCGTGGCGGAGCTGGCGGCGGGCTGGACCGCGGCGGAAAGCCAGCTGGGCGCGCCTCTGACATCCGAAACAATCGCCGGACTGCGTTCGACGTTAGATCAGGCACAAAGAGAGTATCAGTCCGGCGTAGACCAGTATAACGACGGCTATGCCCAATACCGGGACGGCCTGTCCGATTACCGGGACGGGGAAGCGCAGCTGGAGGACGCCCGAAAAGAACTGAAAGACGGCTGGGCGGAATTAGAGGACGGCAGACGTGAACTGGAGGACGCCCGTGCGGAATTAGAGGACGCCCGTAAAAAGCTGGACGATGCCCGAATTGAACTGGACGACGGCTGGCGGGAGTATTACAGCGGCGCGGAGGAAGCGCAGGAGGAACTGGATAAAGCCTATCGTGATTTAACAGACGGAGAAGATGAATACGCCGATGGTCTGAAAAAATATGAAGATGGTGTGCGGGACTACGAGGACGGCGTGCAGGAATACAAAGACGGCGTACAGAAATACGAGGACGGCAAGCGTGAATTGGAAGAAGGCCGTCAGGAGCTTGCGGACGCCTGGAAGGAACTGGAGGACGCCCGTAAAAAACTCGCGGACGCGCGAGACGAACTGGACCGCGCCCCGGGTGAATTAGCGGACGCCCGGCAGGAGCTGGACGACGGCTGGCAGGAATACAACGACGGACGGGAGGAAGCGGACCGGGAGTTTGCGGACGCGGAGGAGGAACTGACTGACGCCGAGCAGAAATTAGCCGACGCCTATGAGGATTTGAAGGACCTCAAGCACGCTTCCACCTATACGCTCACCCGGAATGAAAACATCGGTTACGCCTGCTTTGACAACGATACTTCTATTATAGCGGCGATATCTGTCGTATTTCCGGTGTTTTTCTTCTTAGTTGCCGCGCTGGTGTGCATGACCACCATGACGCGCATGGTTGATGAGCAGCGTACTCAGATCGGCGTTCTGAAAGCTTTGGGCTACAGCAACGGCCAGATTATGGGAAAATATCTGTTTTATTCCGGCAGTGCGGCTTTCACAGGCAGTACACTCGGTTTTTTTGCCGGTTCCTATGGTCTGCCGTGGGTGATATGGGAAATCTATGGCATTATTTACGGCTTTGCGCCCCTGACCCATGTGTTTCTTCCCGGACTGATGGTTTTGTCCTTTGCGGCGGCGCTGCTGTGTTCGATGGGCGCGACCTGGCTGGCGTGCCGGATGGAACTGGCGCGGCAGGCGGCGGAGTTGCTTCGTCCCAAGACGCCCCGGGCAGGCAAACGGGTATTTTTGGAGTATATCACCCCGTTATGGCGGCGTTTGAGCTTTTTGCATAAAGTGTCTGTGCGGAACGTCCTGCGGTACCGGAGCCGTCTGGTTATGATGATTCTGGGCATCGGCGGCTGTACGGCGCTGCTGGTCACGGGTTTTGGCATTCGGGATTCCATCCAGCATGTGGCGGACTATCAGTTTGACGAGATTGAACTGTATGATTACGCCGTTTCATTCCAGGACCCTCAGACGCCGCAGTCCGCGGAGGAATTTCTGACCCGCACCGGCTGGGACCTGGAGGACGGGCTGCTGGTGTACAGCGGCAGCATTGACATTTTAGTCGGGGACGCCAGCAAATCCATCTATATGACTGTTGCGGACAATACCGACCGTTTTGTATCTCTCCACAGCGGAGACACCCCTATTCCCTACCCCGGCCCGGGCGAGGCGGTGCTGAATGTCAGTCTGGCGCAGAATATGGGAATTTCAGCGGGAGATGTTGTCCGCCTGCGTGATGAGGAATATGGTACGATCGAAGTAACCGTCAGCGGCATTATGGACAACTATGTGCAAAACTACGTCTATCTTTCACGGGAATGCTATGAACAGCAGTTTGACGAGCCGCTGGAGTACAATACGCTCTATGTCCTGGGCCATGCGGACGCTGACCCCTATGAGGAGGGCGCGGTGCTTCTGGAAGACGGGGATGTAAGCAATGTAAGCATTATTCAGGCAACCCGTGACCAGGTGGACAGTATGCTTTCCCGTCTGGACTATATCGTGGTGGTGGTTGTCGGCTGTGCGGCGGCACTGGCCTTTATCGTGCTGTATAATTTGACGAATATTAATATTACAGAACGGGTACGGGAAATTGCAACCATAAAAGTACTGGGATTTTATCGAAACGAGGTCGCGTCTTACGTCTTCCGCGAGATCAATATTCTATCCATACTGGGCAGTTTTGCCGGGCTGCTGATGGGGAAGGCGCTGCACGGATTTGTCATGTCGCAGATCCAGATCGACGCCATGTACTTTTCCAGCCGGATCACGGTTTTAAGCTATCTTCTGTCCCTGCTGATGACGCTGCTTTTTACGTTCGGCATATCTTTTGGAATGCGTCCCAAGCTGCATAAAATTGATATGGCGGAATCGCTGAAATCTATTGAGTGAGCTGAAAAATAAGCGAGTGCATGAGGAAAACCGCCCCATGCGCTCGCTTTTATTCTCTCACAGTTCTGACAAAATTTCCAGCAGGTATCTCCAGGTTCTCTGTACGGAAGCAATCGACATCCGTTCTCTGGTACTATGGATATCCAGCATATCCGGACCCATAGACACCGCGTCCAGTCCCGGCAGTTTTTCGGACAGCAGGCCGCATTCCAGTCCCGCGTGAATCGTCTCCACTACCGGGTCACGGCCATACTGTTTCCGGAAAATCCGGACCATCGTCTCCCGCAGGCGGGAATCTTTCCGGTACTCCCAGGCGGGGTACTCTCCGTGCTGGCTGTAGGACGCGCCGTATTTTTCCGCGGCTGTCCGCAGGTCTTGGAAAAGCTGTTCCTTTTCCGCGCCGGAAGAACTGCGTACACAGAAGCTGAACCGCAGTGCTCCCTTTTCCAGACGCAGAACGCCCAGATTCAGGGAGGTACGGACCTGTCCCGGCAAATCCGGTTCCATAGAGCGGATTCCGTTGGGCATCTCTTGCAGCAGCTGCAATACCGTCCGGCTGTCCTCTGCGGAGAGGGCTTCGGTATCTTGTTCACCGCTGTATTTTATGACCAGACACCAGTCTGCGTCTTGAGAGAAATCGGCTTTCCACCGCTTTCCCCAGTCCCAGATTTTTGCCTCTGCCTCGTCCAGCTCACTGTTTTTCAGAAGCACAGCCGCCTCCGCACGGACTGGAATCGCGTTGTCCTGCTCTCCGCCGTGCAGGGAGATCAGACGCGGTCCGGACAGCTGGGACAGATAATCCACAAGCAGCTTGTTGGCGTTGACGCGGCCCTTGTTGATATCTACGCCGGAATGTCCGCCCTTGAGTCCGCTGACGACTACAGTACAGACATTGCCGATTCCGGACGCGGCAGGCATCGTCTTTGTGATATCGGCCCGCGCTCCTCCGGCGCATCCGACAGTCAGAATACCTTCCGCCTCGGAGTCGATATTGATGAGACAGCGGCTTTGCAGGTCGGAAGCGTCCAAAGCGTTTGCGCCGTACCTCCCGACCTCCTCCCCCACAGTAAACAATACTTCCAGCGGCGGATGGGGGATTGTGTCATCGTCCAGAACTGCCATTGCCATCGCCACGGCAATTCCGTCATCACCGCCCAGCGTTGTCCCGCGGGCTTTGATCCAGTCGCCGTCAATATAGAGTTCCAGCGGGTCTTTCAGGAAATCGTGTTCCACGTCCTTGACGCAGACCATATCTAAATGTCCCTGGAGCATGACCGCGGGGTGGTCCTCATACCCGGCGGACGCGTCTTTCCAGATAATCACATTGCCCACAGCGTCCTGACGGTGCCGCAGTCCTCTTTTTTCTGCGAACGCTTTTGCCCAGCTGCTGGCGGCGCCGGTGTTGCCCGAACCGTGGGGAATCCGGCTGAGTTCCTCAAAAAACGTAAAAACTTTTTGCGGTTCCAGCCCGGCAAGAATGTCTTTCTCCATCATGCTTCTCCTCAATTTACAGCAGATGCACACCGCTGGCGGCGCAGGTATCCACCGTTTCCTGATCCCACAGGCTGACCTGCACCTCACCGATATGGCAGCAGCCGATCATCAGCATACAAAGGCGGCTCTGTCCGATACCGCCGCCCATTGTCAGAGGCAGTTCGCCGCTGAGCAGCATTTTGTGGAAGGGCAGTTCCCGGCGGTCATCACAGCCGGAC
>CAMWQV010000114.1 GCA_947176425.1 uncultured Clostridia bacterium | reverse complement strand
GGATAAACGAATCCTCTTCCAGCGGGAATTTGGCGGCGGGGGGCGTATTGGCGGCGTCCTGCAAACCGGCGGGCAGTGCGTTTCCGGTGAGCCGCCGGACCGTGCCCTGCCGCTTGATGTACGTCGGGGCCGCGCCGTATTTGTAAAGCGCGGCCTGCCGTTCGGTTAGGTTCACGCACATCAAGTCGATTGTCGTAAAACTTCCCTGTTCGTCACTGCGGAGATTGAGGGCGGCGTTCATGGTTTTCAGGGCGGCTTCGGCGTCGATTCCGGCTTTCAGGAACTGTTCCAGCAGGCGCAGGGTCATCTGGCTTTCCCGCTGGGCCTCCCGTCCGCTGCCCATGCCGTCGCTGAGAAGCAGAAACAGACTGCTCCCGCCGCCGTTGAAATAGGTCAGGCTGTCGCCGCAGACCCTCTGTCCCTCTTTGGGCGTGGAACCCATCGCCACGTCATACGTCATCTCTTTCCCCGTGGCGGGCGGCATTTCAGTCACGGACATCGCCTGTGTTACCAGTTCGCTGAGCTGGGCATACTGTCCGCGGGTCCGCTGGCGTTCCTGGTCCAGCTGCCGCCGGTACTGCCGCCGCAGAAGCAGGGCGGTGACTTCGGTATTGATGGCGGAAATCAGCTGTGTAAAATGAATGCAGCGGCTGGAAAAATGCGAGGCAAAATCCCCCGGCTGGGCGCGTCCGCGTTCGAGAATGACCGGAGTCGCGTCGTTGAAAGCGTTGAAGGTAGAAACATATTCTTTGCTCCAGCACACGTCCCGCAGGGCGCAGCCGCGGCAGACGACTTCGGCGGCGCGGTCAAAGATGACAGCGGGATTTTCTTCTTTCTGGGGCGGCGGCGTCCCGAAGCTCTCATAGAGGGAGCGCAGAGCGGCGGCGCTGAGCTGCAAACGCTGCCGCAGGCCCTCCATTTCCCGTTTGGCCTTGCGTTTCGGGATAGACGTTTCCCGCAGCAGGAGGGCGCAGTAATGGCACAGCAGGGCGGAAAGCGCGGTGCAGGCGGTCAGACGCAGCACGCCGGCGGCAGTCAGACCAATTTGCAGCAGATAGGCCAATTCAACGGCTATGGTAGCGATACTGGCGGCGGCGGGCCGGAAAAACGGATGCTGAAACCAGACCGTTTCACAGAATGCGGCAAGTATCGCATAGATGAGGATGAGGATTCCACAGCAGCGCAGGGCCGGCGCGAAACTCATAAACACAAAGCTTCCCACAATGCCGCCGCAGAGTACGGAAGCGGCGTTTTTCCCCGGTTTACAGGCGGCGAGGAGTCCGGCTGCCAGCGGAGCGCGGCTGTCGAGGCAGCAGCCTGCGCAGAGAAATCCGGCGGCGGCATACCCGGCCATATGGATCACCTGTCCGCTGTCGAGCTCTTTCCTCCTTATGATCTCGGCGATTTTCATAGCATGTCCCCTTTTGTTCCGATTTTATAGGGGATATTGTAACAGCCGGTACTGAAAAAGGCTGTCGGGAAATAATTGCAGGATGTTTCCCGTCTGTGCGGCGGATAAAAATTTCGTTACCGACAGAATTTGCTATCATTTTCAGCACAGAGGCCGTAGAATAGACGAAACGCCGCAGAAAGGGGAGATATCTATGGATAAAAAGAAAAAACTCTTTCAATCCAACCGAATCTGCTACGTACCAATCGAGAGAATCGTCCCCAATCCCCGGCAGCCCAGACGCCACTTTGACGAGAAATCCCTGCGGGAACTGGCCGAATCGATCCGACAGTACGGTATGCTCCAACCCATCAGCGTCCAGAAAACCTCCGAAGGCTATGTCCTGGTCGCCGGAGAACGACGCCTCCGCGCCGCCGCCATCGCGGGACTGCCGCAAGTCCCCTGCCTGTTAGTGCGCGGCTCCGAACAGGACAGCGCCCTGCTCGCCCTCATCGAAAACCTCCAGCGCTGCGACCTCCACTACACCGAAGAAGCCGCCGCCATCGCCCGACTCATCTCCACCTACGAGATGAGTCAGGAAGAAGCCGCCCGGCGGTTAGGCCGCTCCCAGTCCGCCGTAGCCAATAAACTGCGCCTTCTGCGGCTGAGTCCGGAGTGCGTGGAGGGCCTGCGGCAGTACGAGCTTACAGAACGCCATGCCCGCGCCCTTCTGCGCTTGGAGGACAACGACCAGCGTATGGACGCACTGCGCTGGATCGGAGAAAAACAGATGAATGTGGCCGCCGCGGAAGAATACATAGAAAGCTTGCTCCAAAAACGGCAGCGGGAAAACAAAACGAAAAAACCTGTTTACATTATCAAAGACGTCCGCCTTTTCCTCAACAGCGTGGACCGCAGTATGGAAAATATCCGGCGGGCCGGGGTGGACGCCCGGTGCGAAAAGCAGGAAAGCGAGGATGAGATCACGATTACGATTCAGATTCCCAAAAAACGCCCGCCCACATCTTCCGGACCGTAAATTTTGCTTTTATTCGTTTTTCCTCTTTCTTTTTTTTGCAATCTCAGGTATAATAATCCGGTATTCTGTTTGAGAGGGGGAAATAACGATGGAGGAACAGCGAACGCCGTCCGCCGGGATCGATATTCAGCGATACGCGTTTTTCCGGTTCATGCTGCCAGAGGAGGAAATCGGCAGAAACGATATCGAGATCACCGTGGACTACGGCGTGGATGTGGACAACAAAACCGTCGTGGCGAACGTGTGGGCCAGACTCGAAAATACTATGGTGAAAGGCTTCGTGTACACCGAATATGTCCCGATTGTCGATAAGGGTGAGCAGCAGTGCAGGCTGATTGCTGCCGCTATTAACCGAAATCCACTCTTTCACCAGCATCTCCACGCGTTTTTGGCCTGGGTCCAGCAGCATTTTGCAGAAAATCAATAAAATAGGTCCTCGTCCCTTTTCGTCTTGGGACGGGGGCTGCTTTTTGTAATCTGCTTCTTTTCAGTCAGTTCCACTATTATTTTATGCTGAAGGAAGAAGGGATGATGTCTTCTATTTTTCAGAAAGATTGTTTTTATTTAGACAGAAAATCGACGTTTTTCAACATTTATTCCAATAAATGGATACTATTTCGGACCACCGGCGCTGTTAAAAGAAAATTTTCTTGCCATAAATGGGCAAAGAGGTGTTGACAGAACGCTCCAGATATGTTACAATTCGGTTACAAAAAATAACAAGGTCGAAATAAGAAAGGAGATGCCCTATGGCAAAGCAACCGATGGAAGGGCTTCTGTATAAAAATCATCCTCTGCGGCGAGTCGGCAATATTATCTATTACGGCAGCATGTCCGATCCTTATATTATTATGCTGCAAGTAAAAGAAACAAAAAAAGAAAACGATCTGGAAATGGCGTCCAAAGTCTCCATTGAACTGCAGCGTACCGCGCCAGACCTGAAAAGCAGGGAGCGGATTGTGAAGCGCAGCGAGAAGGAGAGTCTGTACAGTGCTATGGACATTTCCGCGATTTGGCTGGAGCGGGCCTTGGCCGGAAAGCTCTGAAAATCACCTTACAACAAAACAAAAGATTGATGAGGACAAGAACAAATGAGATTTTTTAAGTTTATCAAAAAAACAATTGTTATGGCTGCTGTTGCGGCAGCGTGTTTGAGCAGCACCGCAATGGCGGCGGAAGTAATCGGTACTGGTACGGTGGAAGGCGAATCTTTGCGGGTACGCAGTGAGGCCTCTACTGACGCTTCTATCGTTACTTACCTCAGCGACAAGACCCAAGTGCAGGTATATGAGGACCTTGGCGATTGGTATAAAATCAGCTGGGAAGATCAGACCGGTTATGTATCGGCTGATTATTTAGTGTATACCCCCGCCGCCGCGACCGCTACTTCCTCTGCTCCCGCACCCCGGCAGGACGCAGGCGGAAATCCGGGCGTCATTACCGGTATCGGCGTCAATTTCCGCATGGAACCGTCTACCGATTCCTCCGCGATCACCCAGTTTGAGCTTGATACAGAGATCACTGTCGTCGAAGTGATGGACGAAGGCTGGTGCAAAGTGGTTTGGAACGGTCAGACCGGTTATGTAAAAGCAGATTACGTCGCAGTCAACGGCATTCCCCTGGTAGACCCCCAAGGCGTCATTACCGGCAGTATCGTTAATCTCCGTTCGGAACCGTCCACCAGCAGCGCGATCCTTTCCAAGCTGTACGCCGGTACGGTAGTCGATTTGGACTCCCTCCAGGACGGCTGGTACAGTGTTGTTTATAACGGGACAAGCGGTTTTGTCAACGCGGATTATATCCGGATCGGTTCCGAACCCGCCGCGGCAGCAAGCGCAATTGGTTCCAGTATCGTTGAAACCGCGAAAAAATATCTGGGTACTCCCTATGTCTATGGCGGCGCGTCCGGCAGAGGCTTTGACTGTTCCGGATTTACGATGTATGTATTCGGCCTGCACGGATACAGCCTGCCCCATTCCGCTACTTCTCAGTGGAACTCGTCCGGCGTGTATGTGGACAAGTCCGATTTGCAGCCCGGCGACCTCGTCCTCTTTAACGACCCCGCCCGCAATGCAGGGAAAGCTTGTTCCCATGTAGGAATCTATATCGGGGATAACCAATTCATTCATTCGTCTTCCAGCAGAAGCGGCGGCGTTATTATCAGCAGCCTCAGTGAAAACTACTACAGTACATATTATAAGGGCGCAAAACGCGTCGGTTAATACAAATTCTGAATTTTTCCGCAGAGATACGCAGTCAGTGTATCTCTGCGGTTTTTCTATAGAAAGTATAAAATACAGGGACGCACACGGTACGTCCCTGTATTTTGCTCAGATCAGGTCTTATAAGCAAACTCGCCGTTTTTCTCGTTGATTCCGTAGAAATCCGCAAATGTCAGCCGGAAAATCTTATCCTGCTTTCCGCTCACGTCAATCCCTTCACGGATCAGATACAGATACAGTCCGCTGTTGGAAATATCGCCTAATGACAGATATCCGGTCAGCCTGCCGTCTTTAATAATTGCTTTTTTATATTCTTTCGGCGTCTTATGCACCAAAATTTCCGCACCGTCGGTCAGGTCCAGCCGTCCGACGGACAGCATCGTTACCCCGAAGAAATTGCTGGTATTTTTGAACGGATACGGTTTCGGGTACACTTCATCCACACCGGCCATGTTTCGCGCCGCGACTTTCCCCTGCTCCACAGCGTCCGGCCAGACCCCGGACAGACCGGTACAGTCACCGGCGGCATAGACATCCGGCGCGGAGGTGCGCAGGTGATCGTCCGTTTGAATCGCCCGTTCCGCGGCAATCCCGCTGTCCAGCGCAATCTGAATGCGGGGCCGCACGCCGGCAGCCATAATAATAAAATCACAGGGAATATGTTCGCCGTTGGACAGAATCACCTCTGTAATATTGCCCTCGCCGTCAACAACCGCGTCGCTGGCGCCGATTCCCAGCAGGAACCGGCATCCCTGTTCCTCAAAGACTTTCTGATAGACAGACGCGGCATACTCGTCCGTCTGCAAAGGCATAACCCTGGGAGCCATTTCCGCGATTGACACTTCTGCCCCTCTGTGGCACAAAGCGGACGCAGCGTCCAAACCCACCAGCCCGGAACCGACAATAAAGACCCGTTTTCCCTTGCCAAAAGCCTCGTCAATTTTCAGCGCGTCGCTGAGGTCCCGGAACCCAAACACATTGGGTGCTTCCCGGAAATGGGGAATCGGCGGGATAAAGAACCCGGAACCTGTCGCAATCAGCAGCTTGTCATAGGGCGCGGAATAACCCTCGCCGAAATAGACTGTTTTGTTTTCTGTATCAATCTTTGACACGGTTTCGCAGGCGATATGTATGATGTTGTTATTCTCAAAGAAGTCCGTCCCCGCAAAATTAATACCGTCCGCGTCCCGTTCATGACCCAGGTATTTGTGGAGCATACAGCGGGAGTGGATTTTTTCGTCCGTAGAGATGACGGTAATCACATCGTCAGGCCGAAATTCCCGAAGCACCCGTGCCGCGCTGATACCGGCAGCCCCGGCGCCGATAATCACAAACCGTTCCATGTGTTACACCTCCCTCACTTCGATTGCCTTTTTCGGACAGGCCCGAACACAGGCGGGGCCTTCTTCCAGATGGGCGCAGAAATCACATTTAATGATTCTGGTCCGTTCCGGATCGACCGCAGGCACACCATAGCGGCAGCTCATCACGCACATAAAGCACGCGGCGCATTTATCTTTGTCATACGTTACCAAACCGGTTTCCTGATTTTTCTCCAGCGCGCCGCTCATACAGGTATTGGCGCAGTCTGGGGAATCACAGTGGCGGCAGAAAATCGGGCTGTAACCACCTTTGCCGTCGGAAATAATCCGGTTGCGGGACTGATTGGCGGGATCGGTCAGGTCCAGCGTATACAGGCCCGTGCCGCCGTCCTGACGGTGGGATTCCATACAGGCCAGGGAACAGTTTTTACATCCGTCGCATTTGGCGGGATCAATAAAAATACGTTTCATTTCTCAGCGTCCCCCTTCTTAAATATGCAGGGCGCTGCGCTTCTCCTCAATGATGGCTTCCAGCGTATCCGCAGCGGATTTGCCGTCGTTGTCGATGATAACACGACCGCCGGTCAGCGTAACCATATCCTCGGTCAGCACTTTGCTTACCAGCTTGCTTCCGGTGATGAAGGGCGGTACACCCAAATGCAGCGGCAGTCCCAAAGCCAGAGCAAATGCGCCGTCCGCAAGGGCCTGTTCCTCCAGCCACTGGGCGGCGGAGATGACAAGAGGCAGCTGCGGCAGGTCTACGCCCATTTCTTTCGCAATCTCGGTCGCTACAATCTCCAGACGGCCAATCGCCAGACAG
>CAMWQV010000113.1 GCA_947176425.1 uncultured Clostridia bacterium | reverse complement strand
CACTCCCGTACCGCCTGACAGCTTGGCTAGTATAGCAGATATTTCCTTGTTTGTCAACACCAAATTTCAAAAAATCCCAAGGAAATTTATAATCCGTCTGAAAGTGCGGAAAAATCCCCCAAAAGAGGGCGAAGAGCCAATCTTTTGGGGGATATATAATAATATAGTAGTCAGCGTCTGACCCACTTGCCGAAGAGGGTCTTTCTATATTTAGACAATTCTTCTTTAGGTTCTGGATGGTCACCAGCTTTTTGGAGGAGTGCGACGCCTTTTTTGATATCCTCCTGAACGCCGCGGCCTCTGGCATAGATAACGCCGAGCATAAAGTAAGCGTCCCAGTACTCCCAATCCATCTGCTCAAGGAATTCTCTGGCTTTGACAAAATCCTGCTGGGTCCCCCAGCCCTCGAAATAGCACTTGCCGAGGTAATAGACGCCCCAGTTATTTTTCCGGTTGCCCTTATTGCTCTCATCGTAAGCGAATTTAAGGAGCTGGAAAGCGCGGTCATAATCCTGGGGCACGCCGGAGCCGTAGAAATACGCTTTGCCCAGGAGGTTATGGCATCCGACATGGCGTCTTGGGAGTTCTTTTTCAAAGCACTGGCAGGCGAAGGCTTCATCTTTTTCCACGCCGTCGCCGTCGAAGTAAGCGCGGCCGACTTCATACCAGGCGCCCGGTTCACCGCCCTCCGCGGAGAGTTTGAACCATTTGAGGGCCTCTTCTTTCTGACCGGCCTTCTGCAATTCCTGCGCATAGATATACTGATGGATCGGGTACCCGCGTTCGGCGCCGGTTTTCCAGAGGTCTTTCGCTTTCTCCGGCTGAGGGGAAATAATATTGCCGTCGCCTTTAGTATAGAATTGGTTGAGGTTATTGGCGGCGAAATAGACCCCGCCGTGGAGGGCCTTATGGAACCAGTCTTCACATTTCGCGACATTTTCCTGGAGGTAAGCTTTATACTCCTCATCGGAGTCAAAGGAATCGACACTTTTCCCCTGGATTTTAAGGAAGTCCCACCAGAAATAGGAATTTCCGATGACATACTGACAGAAAGCGTCGCCGCCCTCGGCCTTTTCGAGAACGATATC
This sequence comes from uncultured Clostridia bacterium, assembly GCA_947176425.1. Lineage (GTDB taxonomy): Bacteria > Bacillota > Clostridia > Oscillospirales > Oscillospiraceae > Pelethomonas. The sequence continues at coordinate 5,711 of CAMWQV010000113.1, read as the reverse complement.
GAAGGCTTCCTGAAGGCTGCTGGCGGGGACGTTCTCCACGATTTGAGGGGAGAGTTCTTCGCTGCGCAGCGCCACCAGCACGCCGATAGCGCTGCCCCGTTCGACAGACATCTGGAGCATTTTGCGGGCGCGTTTTTCGGCCTCAGGGAAACCGTGACCGCTCCACACATACTGATACCCGCACAGGCATCTGGCCAGGATACAGCAGGCATCCGCGTCGCCGGCGGCGGCAGTTTTGACCAGGAGTTCAAAACCTTCTCTGCCCCGGCCGGCCCGTTCATTGTAATAAATATACTCCAGCGCCTCCTCCACGGGATCGCTGAAAAATCTACCCATAATGATCTATCCTTTTCTCTAAAATCTCTAACAGGGATTTAGTCGCCGAAGCTGATTCCCAGCAATTTTGCTTCTTTAATAATAGAAGCATCCGGGGGGACCATTTTAAGTTTACCGGCGACTTCCTCCAGCGGGATTTTGACGATCTCGCGGTTCTGGTACCCAACCATAAAGCCATATTCACCGTTAAGGATAAGCTCCCCGGCTTCGGCGCCCAGGCGGCTGGCGAACACACGGTCATAGGGGCAGGGCGCGCCGCCTCTCTGGGTGTGGCCGGGGACGGTGACGCGGACATCGCAGCCGGTTTTTTTAGCGAGTTTATCGGCGATTTCATAGGAAACGGAGGGGAATTCTTTTCTGATTTTGAGCATTTTTTTCTTATACTCTTTTTTAGAGAGAGCGGCGTCTTCTTTGGAGATAGCGCCCTCGGCGACGGCGAGGATCGTAAACTGGCTGCCGTGAGCATTGCGCTGTTTGATTTTCTTAGCGATTTTATCGATATCATAAGGGATTTCCGGGATAAGGATAATATCGGCGCCGCCAGCCATGCCCGCATTCAGGGTAAGCCAGCCGACTTTGTGGCCCATCACCTCAACGATAAAGACTCTGCCGTGGGAAGCGGCGGTGGTATGGATGCAGTCGATGGCGTTGGTAGCCACATTGACGGCGCTTTGGAACCCGAAGGTCATATTGGTACCCCAGAGGTCATTGTCGATGGTTTTGGGCAGAGTGATGACATGGAGGCCTTCTTCACGCAGGAGGTTGGCGGTTTTATGGGTACCGTTGCCGCCGAGGATCACGAGGCAGTCCAAACTCAGCTTATGATAGGTTTGTTTCATAGCGGCGACTTTATCGATACCGTCGGGGCCGGGTTCACGAATGGTTTTGAAGGGAGTGCGGCTGCTGCCCAGGAAAGTGCCGCCTTTTGTTAAGATACCGGTAAAATCGGCGTAATTCAGGAGACGGAACCGGCTGTAGATCAAGCCCTGGTAACCGTCCAGGAAGCCATAAATTTCGACATCTTCACCTGAATTAAAGAGAGCTTTCGCCACCCCGCGCATAGCAGGATTGAGAGCCTGGCAATCACCGCCGCTGGTAAGCATACCGATACGTTTCATAATAGGATTCCTCCTCATTAAAATGGCGGGCCTTCCGGTTGGGAGGCCGGCGCAGAATTGATAAGCCAATCCAATTATATAGCATTTTTTCCCGTCCGACAAGTATTTTTTTCTATTTTCTTTGTGGAAATTGCCGTTCGCTGTTTTGGGCAATCAAAAATCTGTCATATGAGGCAATACCGGCAACAATTTTTGCGGAAAAGTTGACCGCCCGGCCAATCCGGGCGGTCAACAGGATGTAAGTTATTTCTTTTGCAGATACTCGTCAATCGCTTTGGCGGCAGTTTTGCCTGCGCCCATTGCGAGAATAACGGTTGCCGCGCCTGTCACAGCGTCGCCGCCTGCGTAGACGGCTTCCCGGCTGGTAAGGCCGTCTTCGTTGACGATAATGCCGCCGCGCCTGTTGATTTCCAAACCCTTTGTCGTAGACTTAATGAGGGGGTTGGGGCTGGTACCCAGGGCCATAATAACGCAGTCCATCTCCATCTCGAACTCGCTGCCCTCTTTCACGATGGGACGGCGGCGTCCGGATGCGTCGGGTTCACCCAGTTCCATTTCGACGCACTTCAGGCCGTTGACGGAACCGTTTTTGGGATCACGCTTGTCCTCGGGATTGTTGTAACCGAGGATTTCCACCGGATTGGTGAGGGTCTTGAACACAATGCCTTCTTCTTTCGCGTGTTCGACTTCCTCGGCACGGGCGGGAAGTTCGGCCTCGCTGCGGCGGTAAACGATGTACACATCGGCGCCCAGACGTTTCGAGCAGCGCGCGGCGTCCATAGCCACGTTGCCGCCGCCGACGACCGCCACTTTTTTCCCCTGGAGGGGCATAATGGGGGTATCAGCGCCGTCGCGGTAAGCTTTCATCAAATTGATGCGGGTGAGGAACTCGTTAGCGGAATAAACGCCTTTGAGGTTTTCGCCGGGGATGTGCATGAACATAGGCAGGCCCGCGCCGGAACCGATAAAGACGGCTTCAAACTTAAACTCGTCCATCAGCTCGTCGATGGTGATGGAGCGGCCGATGACGGCGTTGGTTTCGATCTTGACGCCCAGTTCTTTGAGGCCGTCCACTTCCTTCTGCACGATGCTCTTGGGCAGACGGAACTCGGGGATACCGTAGACCAGCACGCCGCCCGCCAGATGGAGAGCCTCATAGACGGTGACCTCATAGCCTTTGCGGGCAAGATCACCGGCGCAGGTCAAACCGGAGGGACCGGAACCGATCACAGCGACTTTATGGCCGTTGGAGGCGGGGGCGGCAGATTTTTCGGAGACATTGGCGTTATGCCAGTCAGCAACGAAGCGCTCCAGGCGGCCGATGCCGACGGGTTCGCCTTTGATGCCGCGGACGCATTTGGCTTCGCACTGGCTCTCCTGCGGACAGACGCGGCCGCAGACGGCAGGGAGCGCACTGTCCTGCGCGATAATCTGATATGCGGCCTCAAAATCTCCTTCTGCGACTTTGGCGATAAACTCCGGGATTTTAATCTGCACGGGACACCCGGAGACACAGGGCATATTTTTACAGTGGAGGCAGCGCTGTGCCTCATCGACAGCCTGTTCTTTGGTATACCCCAGAGCGACTTCCTGGAAATTCCCGGCCCGGACAACGGGGTCCTGATGGGGCATAGGATTTTTTTTCAAACTCATATTCGGCATGTTACTTAACCTCCTGTTTGAACAGATTGCACGTCTCTTCCCGTGCTTTCAGCTCGAAATCACGATACATGGCGCCGCGGGCCATCGCCTCATCGAAGTCCACCTTATGGCCGTCGAACTCTGGTCCGTCCACGCAGGCGAACTTGGTTTCACCGCCCACGGAGAGCCGGCAGCCGCCGCACATGCCGGTACCGTCGATCATAATGGGGTTCATGCTCACGACGGTAGGGATATCAAACTCTTTGGTCAGCATACAGACGAATTTCATCATAATAACGGGACCAATGGCAATAACCTTGTCATATTTGGCGCCGGCCTCAATCTGTTCGCGGAGGAGATCCGTAACCAGGGCTTTTTTGCCATAGGAGCCGTCGTCGGTACCAATAATCAGATTGGTGCTGGCGGCTTCAAATTCTTCTTTGAGGATGATAAGGTCTTTATTGCGGAAGCCGACAATGAGGTCCACATGACAGCCCACGTCATGGAGTTTCTTTGCCACAGGATAAGCGATAGCCGTACCGACGCCGCCGCCGATGACCGCGACACGTTTAAGGCCCTCGGTTTCGGTAGCGCGGCCGAGAGGTCCGACGAAATCCTGAATAAACTCGCCTTCTTCTTTATGGTTGAGTTTTTCAGTGGTACCGCCGACGATCTGGAAAATAATCGTGACGGAACCGGTCTCCCGATTATAGTCCGCAATGGTCAGTGGGATCCGTTCGCCGTCCGCATCGACCCGGAGGATGATAAACTGACCGGGTTCCGCTTTCCGAGCGACCAGCGGGGCTTCGATCTCCATCAAAGTGACCGTAGGGTTCAGCGCCCTTTTTTTAATAATCCGATACATAATATTGTTTCCTCTTTCCAATCGAATTCGCAGCTCGATTTGTATGTTGCATCATACATAAATTTATTTTAACACACCTTCCGTCCCCCGTCAAGAACCGAGCTGCGTTTTTCGAGCATATTCCAGCAGTTCCGGCGTAACAGAGCGGCAAACGATTCCGCTGATAATCGCTGCATTCATAGCCGATATACCGGAGTGTACCTCTGTATAAAAATCCCCGCTGCCGTCTTGACAAAAGCGGGTTAGATGTGTATAATAAAAACAGAAGGGCACCACTGCATGGCGGTTCGCCCATTAGTTCAACTCATTACAAGTTGACCGCTTGGGTGCCTGCCGAGCGGTCAACACGCATATGTAGTCAAACACAGCATGGCCCAAATCGCAAAATTGCCTGTCTTATTTTGTCAAATTGATATTTTGGAGCGTTTTATGGATAAAGAGATAATTAACAACGCCGTCGCATTTGTTAGAAACACCTTTAAGGATGACCATAGCGGCCATGATTATTTCCATACGCTGAGAGTATACAAAATGTCAACGAGAATTGCAGAGCAAGAGAATGCAAATTTAGCGGTTGTTCAGTTGGCCGCGCTGCTGCATGATGTAGATGACATCAAATTATCGCCTGAAACACATGCAAATAAGGGCAGAGCGAACGCCTTTTTGAGGAAGCACAACATATCGGAAACAATGATAAAAACAATATGCAATATTATTGATGAAGTGTCGTATAAAGGAACAGATTCCATTACTCCTAAAACGATTGAGGGAATGTGCGTGCAGGATGCTGACAGACTGGATGCCATAGGAGCAATTGGTATCGCCAGGGCTTTTGCATATGGAGGAAGCCATAACCGAATCATGCATGACCCCGAGATAAAACCAACTGAAAACATGAATGAGGATGAATACAGAAATCATATTTCTACAACGGTCAATCATTTTTACGAAAAGCTGTTCCGGCTTAGAGACTTGATGAGTACGGCTACAGCAAAAAAGATAGCAGAACAAAGAGAGCAGTATATGAAACATTTCATCTCAGAATTTTTAGATGAATGGGACGGAATTCAGTAACGTGAAAAAAACTGCTTGACAGGCCATTCAACAATCTATATAATAGCATGTGTCCGGCATAGGTGTCCGCTGTTGGGCGGGCGATTTTATGCCGGAATAATTTTTGTGATAAGCGAGGTGAACAAGATGGACGCCGGCAGTCGAAGGCCAGACAAAAGCTTAGAAGGAAGTGAGGGCAGGCGCGGCGTCTGTCCTGACGAGGCATAGTTTGTCCGGCCTCCCTGTCAAGATTGGAGTGCAGACTCCAAATGAAACAAGGAGGTAGCGAGAATGACGAAAAATACAGAACTGTTCAGCCGCGGCGTGACAGCAGAGGATACGGTAGCGGCTATCATGTGGATTGACCCGGTGATGCTTCCCCCGGCGGCGCGGGTGAATGAGGCGATCGAACGGCTGAGACAAGTAGGCCTGCCGCAGTCGGGGATGAACAACTGTTATGTAGTGGCGGAGGACTATACTCTGCTGGGAATCCTGGGCCTGCGGGATCTGCTGCTGACAAAGGGCGGGATCAAAGTGGAAAGCATCATGACGGACCCGTTTGTCACGGTGCAGCCGGAGGACGATCAGGAACTGGCGGCGCAGCTGATGGAAGAATTTGACGTGCTGGAGCTGCCGGTGGTAGACAGCGAAAATCATTTGTGCGGGGTCGTAACGGCGGATGATGCCATGAGCGTATT
>CAMWQV010000112.1 GCA_947176425.1 uncultured Clostridia bacterium | reverse complement strand
GTTTATATTGCTCTATATCTTCCAAATCCAAAGCCGGTATCGCAATACGATTCGGAAAAATCTGCAAAATGCGTTGTTGATGGCCATCCGACAGCTGCCTAAAACCATATTGCTTGGAGCCACAATGATTCTGCCGCTTCTGCTGGCGCTTTATGGGCCGACCTCCGTTTTTCTGATTTGCATTATCTGTTTCTTGGTGATAGGTTGTTCTCTGATTGCGTGTATTCAGGATCGCATTGTGATAAAAATATTTGAATACTACGATCAAATGGAAGAAGAAGGTCCTGCGGAGGATGATCCATCGTTGGATTAGGGGCAGCATACTTAATGATTGCTTTCTTTATAGCGGTACTACCCCTGCCAGCCGTATGGCTGTAAGGTACAGTCGGTCAATGGTTGATTTGTCAACCCCCACGTCAGCGGATTCGTTCAACCCACGTTATTGGAATAGTGGCTTTGTTGCCCAATCTGTTTGCAGAGCAGCATGGAATTTACATGTTAGATTATGCTGAAAAAATCAGCTTAGGCCGTCGCACATACGCTTTATCGGTCATTGACGATTGATTAAATTTCTTCTTGGTCTTGACAAACATCTAAGAACACTCTATAATAAGTAAAGAGTTACTTATTTGCGAGGGATGGGGTTGATACCGGTATGATGCCTTTTGGTTTGAAGATTGCAGTGATCAGTCGGACTTTCGGCAGAAAGATGGACGAAAAAGCATCTGCAATGGGGCTTACGGCTGTACAGCTCCGCGTATTAGCGTCGGTCAGCCGTCTGGAAGCGTTTGGGGAAACGGAAATTCATCAGAACGACTTGGAGCGGATTCATTACGTCACGCATCCAGCAATGACGAAGCTCCTTCAAAGGTTGGAGAGCAAGGGGTTTATCCAATGCGTCCCCAGTGAACAGGACAGGAGATACAAGAAAATTACCTGTACTGAGAAGTCCACTGACATCTACAAGGTGATCCTTGCATATGATGATGAGGTTTTATCCGAACTATGCAAAAGCCTTACTGAGTCCCAGAAGGAGACATTATTGCAGCTGATAGATATGATTCTGGACAATATCGATTCAGAATGATACTTCAAACTGAATTTCGAGGCAGTGTGCCGAGGAGATTACTCAGGTTCACTGCCTATTTTTTGAGCAAATATGTAACTGATTACTTAATTGGAACAGGAGAGTGGAACCCATGGAAAAAGAATTCTCAGAGAACAAGAGCCCTTTTGCAACTGAACCGATTGGCAGGTTGATTGTAAAATTTGCAGTCCCCAGCGTTATCGCGTTGTTGGTGAACTCACTTTACAACATTGTGGACCAGATTTTCATTGGTTGGGGTGTTGGGTATCTTGGTAACGGTGCAACTAATGTCGTATTTCCTATTACGATCATCGCTTTAGCACTTTCCCTTATGATCGGCAACGGCGGTGCTGCGTATTTAAGTCTCAAACTGGGTGAAGGTGAGCCGGCCAGTGCGAAAAGGGGTGTCGGCAATGCTGCATCTATGGTAACGGTTGTAAGCATTGTCTTAATGGTAATTTTCCTGGCATTTATCAACCCTATTTTGACCCTGTTTGGTGCAACAGAAACGCTGCGTCCTTATGCACTGGACTATGGCTTTGTGATCGGCATCGGCCTGCCCTTTATGATGATTCCCGCAGCATTAAACCCAATGATTCGTGCGGATGGTAGCCCCAAGTATTCCATGTTTTCTATGGTGCTTGGTGCAATCATCAATGTAATCTTTGACCCCATCTTTATCTTCATATTTCATATGGGGGTCCGGGGTGCTGCGATTGCTACGGTCATGGGGCAGGTGGCCTCCTTCATTGTATCTGTTGTGTATATGCCCAGGTTCAAGACCGTTCACCTGGATGCCCCCGCATTTCGATGGAACGGAAAAATCTGCGGAAGCATTTTGACGTTTGGCCTGAGCAGTTTCATTACGCAGTTTGCCATTACCATCGTCATGGCACTGACGAACAATCTGTTAGCCAAGTATGGTGCCGCATCTATCTACAGCGCAGAGATTCCCTTGACGGCCACAGGTATCGTGATGAAGGTGAATCAGATTATGATCTCAATCCTGCTTGGTATCGCCACTGGCGCACAACCGATTATTGGATTTAACTATGGAGCAAAAGATTATGCGCGGGTAAAAAAGGCTCTTGACATTGCGCTCATTGCTTCGGAAGTCGTTTCGATTATCGCATTTTTAATCTTCCAGTTTGCCCCTATGAGTGTTGTATCCTTGTTTGGCTCCGAAGAAGGTCTATACAACGAATTTGCTGTCATGGCCTTCCGCATCTTCCTGATGCTCTGTCTGCTAACTGGTTTTCAGACGGTAACAGCCGTCTATTTGCAGGCGGTCGGCAAGCCGGTGAAATCTGCCATTCTTTCATTGTCACGGCAAATCATTTTCTTTGTGCCTGCGGCATTGATTCTTCCTGTATTCCTGGGAGTGAAAGGTGTTCTGTGGACAGGTCCTGTTGCGGATGGCCTGGCGTTCATACTTTCATTGGCATTGATCCTGTATGAGAGAAACCATCTAAAAAAGACAGCGGTTTCAGAGTAAACGGAAGGAGTGTATCAGAGTTGAAAAACAGAGTGATTACCATCAGCCGTGAGTTTGGCAGCGGAGGCCGTACCATTGGTAAAAAAGTGGCAGAGGCGCTGGGCATCCCCTGCTACGACAGTGAGTTGATCCACAAATTTGCTGCGGAAAGCGGTTTTGATGAGGATTATATTAAGGATGTCGGAGAATATGCGCCCGGAGGATTTTTGGCGGCTGCGTTTTCGCATTCTGCCATTGGTCCTAACAATGCGGATTATCTTTGGGCGATTCAATACAAAATCATTACAGAACTTGCAGAGAAAGAGTCGTGCGTCATTGTTGGCAGATGTGCAGACTATGTTCTTCAAGATAAGGCAGACTGCCTGAGAGTCTTTGTCCATGCGGATATGGCATTTAGGGCCGAGCGTATCGTAAAAGAGTACGGGGACCGTAACAAGTCCCCGGAACATCGCCTGAAGAATAAGGATAAACGCCGTGCGGCATATCATCGGTTTTACACGGATATGAAATGGGGACACGCACAAAATTATGACCTTACCCTAAATAGTGGAACACTCGGAATTGATAGATGCGTGGAGATCATCAAGGAACTTTATTAAGGTATACGATGCAATGCAGATTATCTATATAAAGCAAAGATGTGAGGAGGCCGTTTCCATGTATCTGATGTTTTTAGTAAATAACCATCCATATGCGGTTAAGACATCCTATATTTTTGAAATTGTGAGAATCGAGCGCGTCACAGCTTTGCCGCACACTGCGCCGTATATTTTGGGTGTCACAAAGATACGTGATACGATCTATTCTGTGATGGATTTGCGAATCAGATTTGACACAGAGAATCGTTCGCCCACCAAACCTGCTGTCGCTATTGTTCTTACGTATAGAGGGGCAAAAGTGTGCATGGTGGTTGATGACGTGATAGCTGTGGTGGACATTGATATTACGAGAGCACGTAATCCGGCAGTAACCAGCCATCATATTGGGGGAATTGTTCAAGTGAACGGCATGAACGTTGCGCTCTTGTCTATAGAGTGTTTATTCAAAGATTGAGGAAACCAGCCAATCTGCATTAATGTGTATAATACCGCCGAATGGGTTAAAGTGCTATATCATTGAAACTGCACGAAAGAAGGTGTAGCCCTGCCGAGGGCTGCACCTTTTTGACAAAGCATAGGACATTGGAAGTATAGAGGTATAGATATTTGTAAATTTTATCGGCGCTATGGTCTTTTGTGTAATTGGCTTTTGCTGTGTAAAAGGAAAAAATTATGGAAAGCATTTATACGGAATTTTATTCCCCGGCAAAAGGAAATATAAAAGCAAGAGAATAAAGCTGTGTATGATTCAGGAGGTCTTATGAAGATTGCAGATCGGTATATCAATTATACAAAAAGCAAGGCGCAGGCTGATCCTGAGAAGGGCTGGGAGCGGATCAAGCTGGGCTTCCAGGCGAACTGCCTAAAAACTGCCATGCTGCCAAACAAAAAGATCGCAAAAGGCTATCAAAAACTGGAAGACATGATGATGCGGTTTGTGTCTCGATCACTCAGCCACGAGAGGAGGTATATTTGGGGGAACATTTTTGCGCCGTGTGAAATCTTTGAAAGTATGGGGATAAAAATGCTCTCTATTGAATGCTTAGGCTGCTATTTGTCCGGTTTTCACTTGGAAGAACACTTCATTGACTATGCCCAATCTCTTGGATTGGCCCCGACCCTGTGTTCCTACCATAAAGCCTTTATCGGTTCCGTGGCCAGCGGTGTAGTGCCTGCCCCGGCTTTTGCCGTGTCAACCTCTATGACTTGTGATGGAAATCTGAACACGTTTCGGTATTTGCAGAAAAAGACAGGGGTTCCTTTTGCCCTTCTGGATGTGCCTTACGAGGCGGACAATGCCTCTGTAATATATCTGGCGGGTCAGATGAAGGACATGGTGGGGAAGATAGAGTCACAGCTTGGATGTAAGTGTGATTTGGACAAGCTAAAAAAATCATTGGAGATTGAAAACCAGACATGGCAGGAGCTGATACGGTTCTATCAGAATATGTCCCAATATTATTATCCGGGAGAGATCATTGACCAGCTCTATATGATGATGGGCGTCCATTTGATGATGGGCACACCAGAATTTCTGGCGCTTGTGCAGTATATGAATCGAGAAATTGTAACCTATCCGGCCTTTATGGGAAAGAAAATCCTTTGGGTCCATCTGCTTCCATTTTATCAGGAAACCTTAAAAACCTATTTCAACTGCAATAAAGCATATCAGTTGATGGCATCTGATATTGTGTTTGACAATTTGGATGAACTGGACCCGGACAGGCCCTTTGAAAGCCTTGCCAGAAAGCTGATTCGGAATGTCTACAATGGTACCTACGACCATAAGGCCAAAGCAATCCGCAGGATGGCAGAAAAATCCAGTGCCGATGCGGTGATTCACTTCTGCCATTGGGGCTGTAAGCAAGCAGACGGCGGAAGTGCAATTCTAAAGCAAGAAATGAAACAGCATGGCATCCCTATGCTGATCTTGGATGGCGATGGCATTGACCGGCGGAACAGCCACGATGGGCAAATTAAGACCCGCCTGGAGGCGTTCCTGGAAATGATACAGGAGGAACGGAAATGATTGGCTATATTTGTAAATACACTCCCATTGAAATTTTTGAAGCCATGGGGGAGGAAACCTGCCGGATTGAGCCGGATGTAACGAACTTTAACCAGGCGGATACGCTCATGCACCCGAACCTTTGCAGCTATGCCAAGGGTGTGGTTGAAACCGTTCTGGATGGGCAATACGACGGGATTATTCTAACGACTTGCTGTGACAGCATCCGCAGAGTGTATGATGTCCTGAAAAAGAAACTGCCAGAAACATTTGTATATCTTCTGGACATTCCGAGAATTGCCAAGGACGCGGGGATTGATCTTTATGAAGAAAGAATCCGAAAGATGATTTCCGCCTATGAGATATTTTCCGGGAAGACCTTTGAAGAACAGTCCCTTGCAAATATCCTGCAAACACGGGAGAAATGCCCGGAGAATGGGGCCGAAAAGCAGGGATCACGGGAGAAGAATGTCGCTGAGGCTATCAGGATCGGCATCCTGGGAGCCAGAGCAAACGCCAATATCAAACAAATTCTGGACGAACATCATGCGGAGGTTGTCTTTGACTTTACCTGCACGGGAGTAGCAAGAAAATTACTCCTGGAAAGGGAAGATGTGCTGCATGGGTATGTGCGAGGTCTCATCAGCCAGTTCCCATGTATGCGCATGGAGGAGGCAGCGAATCGTGAGCAGATGATTGGACAATATTGGGGCTTGGCAGACGGTATTATTTACCACACAGTCCAGTTTTGCGACAATTATTCCTATGAGTACGCGTGGCTCAAGGAGAGCCTGCCAACACCGCTCCTTCTTTTGGAAACAGATTATACCAAGCAGAGCTATGGGCAGATTCTGACCAGGATGGAGGCGTTTCTGGAATCGCTTGCGGCGGCTTCCGGACGCCATATGGAACAGGTTGAAAAGAGACAGCGAAAGGCAGAGGACGGTAAAATGTATGTGTTAGGCGTTGACAGCGGTTCTACTTCTACCAATGCGGTGATCATGGACCAGGACAGAGAGATCGCGGCCTTTTCCGTGGTCCGCACCGGAGCAAAGTCAGGAGAGAGCGCGGCGCGCATTTTGGAGGATGTTCTCGACAAAGCGGGTTTGAAGCGAGAGGACCTTTCCTGGATTGTATCGACTGGCTATGGGCGTGTCAGCATCTCATTTGCCGATGAAACCGTGACGGAGATTAGCTGCCACGGAAGGGGAGCGCATTATTTCAACCCGCGTATCCGCACCATTCTGGACATTGGCGGGCAGGACAGCAAGGCCATCAAACTGGATGAGAGAGGCGAAGTGACCGATTTCGTGATGAACGACAAGTGCGCCGCCGGGACAGGCCGGTTCCTGGAGGCCATTGCCCGGACGCTGGAAGTGGGGATCGATGAGCTGGGGCCGATTGCGCTCCAGTCTAAGGAAAAAATTACGATTACCAGTATGTGTACAGTCTTTGCAGAGTCCGAGGTCATTTCTTTGATCGCCAACAACACCGAAAAGGCAGATATTGCTGACGGTATTTGCCATGCCATCGCGTCGAAAGCGTTTTCCCTGCTGAAGCGCGTAGGGCTGGAGGAGGAATTCATGATGACCGGCGGCGTTGCTAAGAACCTGTATTCAACTATTTACCATCTGCGTAAGAGGGTATGTAAATGGGA
>CAMWQV010000111.1 GCA_947176425.1 uncultured Clostridia bacterium | reverse complement strand
GTGCCAGATGCTCCCTCCATGCGGATGGCGGCGGATGCGCCCATGATGGCCCCGGTTGTCACTACCGAGGATATACCGCCCCCGCCCCCAGCTTCACGAAAACGGCGGAGACGGAATAATCGAAAAAAATCCAGACAGCGGCAGGCGGCAAAGCATACCCCGGATGCCGCCCGTTCTCTGGAAGATCGGCCTATGCGTGGCGCTGGGGATGCTCCCATGCAGAACCGGCCCCCCGGTAAGCAGCAGAAGCCTCCGGCGAAACGCCCACCCCGTCCCGTGGAGGGCGGCGGGAGGCTGAAATTTGATGCGGCAGACGGTGAAAAGCCTGTTTCAGAGGGTACAAAGTCCCCGGATGCCAGAGCCAAAATGAAAAAGCAGCAGGCACGGCGGTTTGCCCCGGATGCCGCCCAGCCTGCGGCCACGGTTGAACAGCGTCCCTCCCGCCTCATGGATGATGGCGGCGGACGGCTGCGGTTTGAAAGGGCAGCGGATGATGCTGTGACTGATCCTGCCGCTAAACCGTCCGCAGGGGAAAAACGGGCGGTAAAAAAGAATCAGGTGATGGACCACGCCGCTGATGCCGCCCAGCCGATGGACGGTCAGCAGGTGGAGCCGCCCGCTCCTGCGGAGGGTGAGGCGGACACCCGCCAGCGGGACAGCCCCCAGCTGGAACCCAAAGCCCCGGAGCTGGCCTCTGTGCCGGATGATCGGGCAGCGTATAAGAAGCGGCAGGCGGCAAAGTTCGCCGCCCATTCCGCCTCCCCGGTTTCTTCAGAACGGCGGCGGCTGCAATTTGAGGACACACCGCCTCCCAAAGCTGACAGCGCCCCGGCCCCAGCACCGAAGGAGGACACTCCACCGCCCAGCCGGAAATATAAGAAAGCCGTGCGCCGTGTGGAACGGGCAGAGGAACGAGTGGAACGGGCGCGGGCTGATCTTCCTACCAAGCGCCGCCTGTCCATTCAGCCGGAGCCGGACAGCGAAACAGGTAAGCCCCGCCGCCGTCTGCATTTTGAGCAGGAGGTTTTACCAGAGTACCGACCGCCCTCTCTGCCCGCCCGCGCTGGAGGGATGGCAAAAACAGCGGCGGTGATGAAGCTCCACGGCAAAGTCCATGAATCCGAGCGGCAGAATGTGGCGGTGGAGGCCACCCACAAGAGTGAGCTGTTTGCCGAGCAGGGTGTCGGGCGGGCGCTTCGGTGGAATAAGAACCGCCGCCGCTCCAAGCCCTACCGCGCCCTGCGCCAAGCCGAACAGCGGGCGGCAAAGGAAAATATCAATCTGGCGTGGCAGACCGCCCTCCGGGATAACCCGGAGCTGCGGAATAAAAACGCCCTCGCCAAGTGGATGCAGAAGCAGAAAATCAAGCGCAAATATGCCCAGGCCGCGCATGAGGCGAAGCAGACGGCGCAGTTTACCCAAAACGTGGTCCAGGCCACTGGGCAGATCGTCCGGGCGGTTCAGCAGTATTTAGCGGCAAAAAAGTCCCTGTTGGCTGCGGTGGCGCTGCTGGCTATGGTGGTGGTGTTCTTTTCCGCTGGCATGACCTCTTGTACCGCTATGCTCTCCGGTTTCCAGTCCTCCTATATCTCAGCGTCCTATATGGCGAATGAGCAGGATATTTGTAATGCTGATCTCTACTATACCGAATTGGAGACGGATTTGCAAATGGATATTAACGATACGGAGACGAATTATCCCGGCTATGACGAATACCGCTACAACATCGGTGAGATCAGCCACAACCCCTATGAGCTGATGGGCTACCTCTCCACCATGTTCAATGCCTTTACCTTTGACCAGGTGAAAGCGGAGATCGTGCGGCTGTTCGGGGAGCAGTACCAGCTTACGCGGACTGAGACTACCGAAGATGGTAAAACGATTCTGCAAACCACGCTGACGGTCACGCCGCTGTCTACGGTTATTTCCAACAGTCTGGCCCCCGGTGAGCAGACCGACCGCTACAACGTGTATCAGCAGACCCTCGGCAACCGGCAGGCATACGGCAATCCATTTGACTTCCCGTGGCTGGGTTATGTGTCCAGCGGCTACGGCTACCGGGTACATCCCATCAGCGGAGAGAAAAATCTGCATCACGGCGTGGATATTGCTGTGGCCCAGGGTACGCCTATCAAAGCAATCCATGACGGGAAAGTGATTTCCGCTGGCGATGCTGGCAGTTATGGCCTGTGCGTGGTGATTGAGGACGAAAAAGGCTATCAATCCCGGTACGCCCATTGCTCCAGCATTTCCGTCAACGTGGGCCAGGAAGTCAAGCGCGGGGATGTGATCGCCGCCGTGGGCAGTACCGGCAACAGCACCGGGCCGCACCTGCATCTGGAAATCATGCTGAACGGCGAATATCTGAACCCCTACTATTTTGTGGACACCGGCTATGATGGCACGACCAGCGGGGCAATCCCCGGCGCACCGGGCGGAGCCGTTATCCCGGACTATCCCGGAGAACCGCCCACCAACGAAACCTTTGCCGCGATGCTGGCCGAAGCCGAGAAATATCTTGGCTATCCCTATGTTTGGGGCGGCAGCAGTCCCAGCACTTCTTTTGACTGTTCCGGTTTTGTTTCGTGGGTAATCAATCACAGCGGCTGGAACGTGGGACGGCTGGGAGCGCAGGGGCTTTACAACATCTGTACCCCCGTATCTATGGCAAACGCCCAGCCCGGTGATCTGATTTTCTTCTGGCATACCTATGACGCGCCGAACCCCAACGGCGTGAACCATGTAGGCATCTATGTGGGCAACGGGCAAATGATTCACTGTGGAAATCCCAGCTCCTATGCCAACATCAACAGCAACTATTGGCAGCAACATTTTTACGGAATGGGCCGTTTACCTTGATTTTTACAACTTTTTGAGAATGGAGCGTGATACATGAAAATCGGTTTATGTGACGTGGATTCGCACAATTTTCCCAATTTGTGCCTGATGAAGCTGTCTGCCTACCACAAGGCGCAGGGCGACAGCGTGGAGTGGTGGAGGCCGGACGGCCACTATGACCGTGTTTACAAAAGCAAGGTGTTCACCGACACCTACTCCAAGGACACGATCACCGTCACCAACGCTGACGAAGTGATTTGTGGCGGCACGGGCTACGGCCCCGGCCCCAACCTCCCTGACGCGGTGGAGCATACCCGCCCGGATTACCCCTTATATCCGCAGTTTTCTGACACCGCCTACGGCTTTCTGAGCCGGGGCTGTCCGAGAAACTGCGGATTTTGTTTGGTTTCGGACAAAGAAGGGCGGCGGAGCGTCCAGGTTGCCGACCTCGCTGAATTTTGGGATGGTCAGAAGGAGATCAAGCTGCTGGACGCTAATCTTCTGGCCTGCCCTGACCATGAAAAGCTGATCTTGCAGTTGGCGGAGAGCCGTGCCTATGTGGACTTCACGCAGGGCTTGGATGTTCGGCTTATCACCCCGGATAACGTGGCCCTCTTAAACCGTGTGCGGACAAAAGCGGTACATTTCGCCTGGGATGATCCTGACATGGACCTGACCCCGTACTTCCGCCGTTTTCTGGACCTGACCAATATTCACAGCGTCCGGCGGAGGCGGGTCTATGTGCTGACCAACTACGGCAGCACCCATGAGCAGGACCTTTATCGGGTGGAAACTCTGCGGGATATGGGTTATGAGCCTTATGTAATGGTCTACGACCGTCCCAGCGCCCCGCCCATCACCCGCCAGCTCCAACGCTGGGTGAATAACAAGCGTATTTTCCATATTGTGCCGGACTTTGCCGACTACATCCCCGGCAGGCTGGGAGGTGGGAAACGTGCGTGAGCCGAAGGAAACCAAACTTGACCGTCTGAAAGCCGACCTTGTTCGGGCGAAGGAAAAGGCCAGCGAGTGGCAGGCCCGTGTCCGGGACATTGAGCGGCAGATCACGGAGCAGGAAAACATTGAAATTGTCCAGGCGGTGCGCGGTATGATCTCCGAGCCGGAGGACCTGCGGGCCGTGCTGAACATGATCCGGGCGATGAATGAACCGTCCACAACAAATATCGGAAAGGAGAATTGAGCCTATGAAAAGAAGTAAACCCCTGCAACGCACGGTGGCTCTGCTGCTGTGCGTATTCCTTTGCCTGGGGACGGCGTTTTCCATGATGGGCGCGGCCTATGCCGCCGATGTGGAACCGTCTGCCTCCGGTGTTACCATTGAGATCATGCTGCCCGCTGATTGGGCCAGCACTAGGACCTCCGCCAAGGTCTGCCTCACGGACGAGACGGGCGGCGGCTTTGCCTCGGCAGAGGTCAGAATCGACCGAAACGGCAGTTGGAGGAATATCACCGCCAGTCTGGAGCAGCGGGAGGACCGCTACTACGGCACGGTTGATATTACCGATAACTGCACCGTCTATGTCCGCGTCACCGGGCATGACGGAGAAGTGTATGAGAACTCCCGCTATATGGAGTGCTTCGACCGCAACGCTCCCACTGTGAAAGCCAACATCAGCGGGAATGTGCTGCGGGTGGAGGCCAGCGACGATCTCTCCGGTGTGGCGCATATCACCGTAAGCGGGAAATGCTACACCAATCTGACCGGCAATACGCTGGATGTACCTCTGAAAAACCTGGGGACCTCCGAGCAGATTTCCGTCCAGGCGGCGGATAAGGCCGGGAACTACTCGCAGACGGTCCAGGTGAAGAACCCCAACTATCAGGCCCCCGCTACCAGCCAGCCCGTCCAGACACAGGCACCTGCGGCCAGCACTCCGGCAACTACCACCCCGGCGAAAACACCCGCCACAACCACCATCCCTGCGTCTACTACACCCGCCGCCACAACCACGCCCCCTTCTGCATCGGCTACCGCGACCCAGGAGCCGGACGGTGGACAGACGGAGCAGACGGCCAAGCCCCTGACCCCGGACGGCCAGGGGACCGTGGTGGATAATGTGACAGATGCGGACAGCAAGGAATTTTTTACCTTCACCACGCCCAATGAGAACACCTTTTATCTGGTGATCGACAAGCAGCGGGAGAGTGAGAACGTCTATTTCCTTAACGCTGTCACGGAATCCGACCTTCTGGCGCTGGCGGAGAAGGACAAGGAGCCGGAGGGCGGCGGCGTGTCTGCTATCCCCGACCCGGAGCCGGTTTGTACCTGCACGGATAAATGCGCTCCCGGCGAGGTTAAGACGGATTGTCCGGTCTGTGTCCTGTCTTTGAAGGACTGCACCGGCAAAGCCCCCGCCGCTGATCCTGATGCGGACCCGGAGCCTGAGAAGCCGGAAAAGGGTGGCAACGGTACGATGATCCTGGTGCTGCTTGCGGCATTGGCGGTTGGCGGCGCTGGCTACTATCTGAAAATCTACAAGCCCAAGCACGATCTGGATGATGCGGACGATTTTGACGATCTGACCGGCGAGGACGAGGAAACCATCAACGAGGACGATGTGGAACCCGCCCCCCGCCATGACCCCTATGCGGAGCCGGAGGAACCGGAGTACCCGGACGGCTACGGCTATGAGGAACCGGAGGACGATTGATGCGTTTTACCGACAGCCCCTATGAGCGTATGATGACCCAAGTTCCGACTGAGACGCGGGAGGCCCACGGGCCTCCCGTGCGTCCTCCTGACCATCCCTGCTATGGCTGTCCCTATGGACGGGATGCGCCCTGCATTGGAATCTGTTACAGAAAATTGTTAAAAAAGGAGTGAAAAAACACGCTTAAACTCGTGATTGCGGAAAAACCGAGTGTTGCAATGTCTTTATCGAAGGTGCTGGGTGCGACTGCCCGAAGAGACGGCTATATGGAGGGCGGCGGCTGGCTGGTGAGCTGGTGTGTCGGCCATCTGGTGGAGCTGGCCCCGGCTGACGCTTACGACCCCCGCTATTCCAAGTGGGCCTATGACGATCTCCCCATCCTCCCTGACCCGTGGCAGTTCCAAGTGCTGCCGGACACCAAAAAGCAGTTCAACATCCTGCACCAGCTTGTGGCCCGGGATGATGTGGAAGCGGTAGTCTGTGCCACCGATGCCGGACGGGAGGGCGAATTGATCTTCCGGCTGACCTATGATCTCTGCAAATGTACGAAGCCCATCAAGCGGCTGTGGATTTCCTCAATGGAAGAATCCGCTATCCGCAAGGGCTTTGACAATCTGGCAGATGGTGAACGGTACGGCAATCTCTACGCCGCCGCCCTCTGCCGTGCCAAGGCGGACTGGCTTATTGGCATTAACGGCACACGGCTGTTTACCACTCTTTATAAAGGTAAGACGCTGAATGTGGGCCGGGTGCTGACCCCCACGCTCACGCTGCTGGCGGAACGGGAATCCGCGATTGAGAATTTCAAGAAGGAGAAGTTCTATACGGTGGAGCTGGATTTGCAGGCGTTCCGGGCGGCAAGCGGGAAATTCAATTCCAAAACGGACGCGGAGAAACTGCGGACGGCCTGCCTGGGCAAGTCTGCCGTGGTCCAGTCCGTCACCCGGAAGGACAAAACCGAGCGCCCCCCGAAACTATACGACCTGACCACCCTCCAGCGGGAGGCGAACCGCCTCTTTGAGTATACCGCCCAGCAGACCCTTGACTACTTACAATCCCTCTATGAAAAGCGGCTGGCGACCTATCCCCGGACAGACAGCCGCTATCTGACGGAGGATATGGCAGATGGCCTACCCGCGCTGTGCCAGACTGTGACGGGGGCGCTGTCCTTCATGGTGGGCCAGCCTCTCCCGGTAAACGCCGCCCAGGTGGTGGACAGCAGCAAAGTGACCGACCATCATGCGGTTATTCCCACGGCGGAAATCGCCAGGGCCGACCTTGCCGCTCTGCCCACCGGGGAGCGGAACATCTTGCATCTGATCGCCGCCCGTCTGCTATGAATGTCTCTTATACCCATCTGACGCTGCCGACGATCTTACGCGTGTAGCTCTCGGTGGTCGCCGT
>CAMWQV010000110.1 GCA_947176425.1 uncultured Clostridia bacterium | reverse complement strand
TGCCCCCGCGCCGATCACCACGACTGACCCTCCGCCCATGGCGGTTCCCATGGCACCGCCCGCTCCCCAGCCGCCTGTGGCGGTCCCCACTGCCCCTGCGGTACCCGTTGCCCCTGCGGTACCCGTTGCCCAGCCAGCCCCTGTCCCTGACGTTGCCCCACCCGTTGTTCAGCCTGCCGCTGCGCCTACTGCAGTTCCTGTGTCTGGCACTCCCACCTACACACTGGATCAAATCGCCAAGGCAGGGGCCGCTTTGATGGAGGCGGGCAAGATGGATGCCCTGCTGGCTCTCCTGGGGCGCTACGGTGTCCAGGCAGTCACCCAGCTCCCACTGGAGCAGTACGGCGCTTTTGCCACAGAGCTGCGGGCGCTGGGCGCTCAGATTTAGGGAGGTCGACCATGCCTCCTGTAAAGCACGCTCTTCTCTCCGCGTCCTCAGCTTCCCGCTGGTTGGTCTGTACGGCGGCCCCCCGTTTTGAGGAGGGGCTTCCGGAGCGCACCAGCAGTTATGCGGAGGAGGGCCGACTGGCCCACTCTATCGCGGAGCTGAAGGTTCAGAAAAAGTCCACGGTGATGACGAACCGCACATATAACGCCCGACTCAAAAAGCTCCAGAAGGACCCCATCTATGACCCAGAGATGGACAAGACCACGGATACTTACCTGGACTACATCACGGAACTGGTCATGGGTTATGACTGCGTTCCCACGGTGGCAGTCGAGGTCCAAGTGAACTTCTCCGACTATGTTCCGGAAGGGTTTGGCACCTGCGACTGCTGCATTATCGGCGGCGACACCCTCAACATCGTGGACTACAAGCACGGTAAAGGGGTGCCTGTGTCCGCTGAGAACAACGCTCAGATGCGGCTCTATGCTCTGGGTGCCCTAGCCTACTATTTCCCCATCGTAGGTGACACAATCCGCACGATCTGCATGTCCATCGTACAGCCCAGGCTCAACAGTATCACCTCCGAAACCATCGCAGTGGAGGAACTGAAAGCTTGGGGTGACAGTATCAAACCCCTTGCTGCAAAGGCGTTTTCTGGTTTTGGAGAGTTCGTCCCTGGGGACCACTGCCGCTTCTGCCGAGGAAAAGCACAATGCCGCGCCCGTGCCAATACCTGCACTGCTTTGGAGGACTTCAAGGACTGTGTACCCCTGGGACGCTCCCCCACTTTGGTTGCCGAATACGAGCGGACGGGCGTTAAACCTGACAACACCCTGACTGACGAAGAGATCGGCGACCTGCTGATCCGGGGCAAGCTGTTGGCCAAGTGGTACGCAGACTTGGAGGAGTACGCCACCACGGCACTGCTGGCAGGTAAACCTATTCCAGGCTGGAAGCTAGTGGAAGGCCGGAGTAACCGCACATTCTCGGATATGGACGCAGCAATCCAGGCCATACTCACAGCTGGCTACGATGAGGCCATGGTTTATGACCGCAAGCCCAAAACCCTCTCCCAGCTTGAAAAACTCATGGGCAAAAAGGACTTTGAGGCGGCGGTGGGCGGCTTTATTATCAAGCCCCCTGGCAAGCCGACACTGGCAGAGGCATCCGATAAGCGAGAGACATACAGCCCTGCTGCCGCTGACTATTCCGGGGTGGTTCCCGATGTGTGACGCTGTGAGTATCCAGGTCGGCACATTTCAAGCCCGCGTCTATTTGCCCATGATCAATGAACTGCCCACCGCAAATATCCGTAAGCTGTTCCGGCTGGTACTCCGTTATGACCGGGAGAATGAGGCCGCCATCCAAACCATAGCGCTCTATCTTCAGAACGCTGTGGAGGATAGCCTCCACGCCTGGAAAGCGAGATCCCAGGAATGCCTTGACGGCTATGTTGACATCAAGGGACTCCAGCTGAAGCGGAAGCGGAAGGACAAGCTCAAGATCGCTCAAGAAAACAACCGCTTAACAAAAGCGGCTAGGTCGGCTAAAGCCCTGTACAATCAATGGTTGAAGATCCAGGCTCTTTGGAACGATACGAAACACCAAATGAATGTTAAGTAAAGGAGTAAATGACTATGTATCAAAACGATCCCCTGAAGGTACTGACCGGCGAGGTGCGCCTGTCCTACTGCAACCTGACCGCTCCCAGAGCCGCCCAGCAGGGCGGAGAACCCAAGTACAGCGTTACGCTGCTGATCCCCAAGACTGATTTCGCCACCAAAGCGGACATTGACGCCTCTATCCAAGCCGCTGTCAACGAGGCACTGCCTAAGGTGTGGAACGGTGTACGTCCGCCTCAGATCCGGGTGCCCATTTACGATGGCGACGGCGTGCGGCCCTCCGGTGTGCCCTTCGGCGACGAGTGCAAGGGCCACTGGGTTATTACCGCCTCCAGCAAAAACAAGCCCCAGGTGGTGGGCATGGACAACATCAACTGCGAGCTGGCCCCCTCGGATATCTACAGCGGGATGTATGCCCGCGTGACCATCCGCTTCTTCGGCTATTCCAACAGCGGCAACAAGGGCATCGGTTGCGGCCTGGGCAACGTCATGAAAACCCGTGACGGTGAAGCCCTGGCAGGCAACGCTTCCGCTTCTGTAGACTTCGCCGGTGTGGGTAATGCCCCCACCGCTCCTGCCTACGGCAGCGCTGCACCTGCCACTGCGCCCACCGCCTACGGAGCCCCGACCGCCTACGGTGCGCCCACTGCATATGGCGCTCCTGCGTCTGCTACGCCGCCCTGGAACACAACCAACGGCATCAACCCCATTACGGGGCTGCCCATGTAAGTGGTGTACGTTATGCACCATCTCAGTATTGACCTGGAGACATATTCCAGTGTGCCAATCGCCAAAGCCGGGGCTCAAAAGTACATACAGAGCAAGGATTTTCAAATCCTGCTTTTTGCGTACAGCGTGGATGGTGTGCCTGTGGAGATCATCGACCTGGCACGGGGGGAATACCTCCCCCCGTGGCTGGTCCAGGCCATCACCTCCCCGGACTACATCAAGCACGCATACAACGCTGCCTTTGAGTGGGGGTGCCTCTCCAAGTTCCTAGGTCCACTTCCGCCCAATCAATGGCGATGTACTATGTTCCATGGCCTCTATTGTGGCTATACTGCCGGACTGGACGCAACAGGAAAAGCGTTGGGACTGCCAGAGGATAAGAAAAAGCTGAACACTGGCAAAGCTCTGATCCGCTATTTCTGCGTACCATGCAGGCCCTCTAACGCCAACGGCCAGCGCACCCGAAACCTTCCCCACCATGACCCCGCAAAGTGGGAGCTGTTCCGGGAGTATTGCCGCCAAGATGTGGTAACAGAGATGGAGATTGAGCGGCGGCTGTCTGCGTTTCCTGTGCCGGACTTCGTGCAGAAACAGTGGGAGACAGACCTCGTTATCAATGCGCGGGGTGTTGCTGTGGACATGGAGCTGGTGGGCGGTGCTCTATCTCTGGGAGCGACCGTCCGCCAGAACCTTATGACAGAGGCCACGCAGTTGTCTGGCCTCGACAACCCCAACAGCGTATCCCAACTCACCAAATGGCTGGAGGAGGAAACCGGGGAGGGGCTGTCTGATCTGCGCAAGGACACAGTTGCCCGGCTGCTCAAAGAGGACAACAACAGCGCCAAGGTCCGCCGTATGCTGGAGATACGCCAGGAGCTGGGCAAAACCTCAACCAAGAAGTATGACGCTATCGAAGCTGCTGTGTGCGCCGATGGGCGGGTCCGGGGGCTGCTTCAGTTTTATGGGGCCAACCGCACGGGGCGATGGGCTGGGCGGCTGGTACAGGTCCAAAACCTTCCTCGTACCTACACAGAGCCCCTTGATCTGGCGCGTGAGCTGGTGCGGCACCGTAACCTGGACGGGCTGCGGGTGATCTATGGCTCCGTGCCTGACACTCTCAGCCAGCTTATCCGCACGGCGTTTATTGCGCCGGAGGGCCATGTGCTTATTGACGCTGACTTCAGTGCGATCGAGGCCCGCGTCATCTCTTGGCTTGCCGGGGAGCAGTGGCGGCTTGAGGTGTTCCGCACCCACGGCAAGATTTATGAGGCCAGCGCCTCCCAAATGTTCGGGGTGCCCCTGGAGCGTATCAAGAAGGGAAACCCTGAGTACGCACTTCGACAAAAAGGCAAAGTGGCAGAGCTGGCCCTGGGCTATCAGGGCAGTTCCGGAGCGCTTATAGCCATGGGAGCCTTGGACATGGGTATCCCGGAAGAGGATCTATCAGATATCGTAAGCCGCTGGCGGGAAGCCAATAAGCGCATCCGCGATCTTTGGTATGCCGTGGAAAACGCCGCCGTCCAAGTCATTACCCAAGGCGGCACAGTGGGGATCAACGGCCTCATCCTGTCCCATGAGTATAACTGCAACCAGGGGACAGATTGCATGACTATTACACTGCCCTCTGGGCGCAAGCTCTACTATGTAAGCCCCAGCATAGGGCAGAACCAATGGGGCAGGCCCTCTATTGCCTACATGGGCATGGACCAGACCACAAAAAAGTGGAAAGTAGTTGAAACCTACGGCGGCAAGCTGGTAGAAAACTGTGTCCAGGCCATCGCCCGCGATTGTCTGGCGGACGCTATCGAACGCTTAGAAGCCGCCGGACTGCCTGTAGTGTTCCACGTGCATGACGAAATCATCGCGGAAGTTCCAAACGGAACAGAACGCGATTTACAACGCGTTATTGAAATCATGTGTCAGCCCTTGCCCTGGGCTCCTGATCTGCCGCTCAATGCGGATGGCTGGGTGGGGCGCTATTTCAGAAAAGACTAAATAAGTAGGTTACTACCATGCTGACTGATTTACAGCTCACAAAAGCTGCATTTGATCTGTGGCTTCATGCAGACGACGAAGATAACCTCGCTGATATTGAACGCGCAAAACGCATGCTCCCTATCGTCCTGGAGGAATGTGTTACTCCTGTACAACGAGAGTATATCATGAAATATTACATTGAACAGATGAGCACGGTAGAAATTGCTGAGTTTTACGGAGTAAATACATCTACTGTGTCTAGAACAATTCGGCGAGGGATTAACAGAGCATACGGATATTTGAGATTTGTTTCTCCATTGTTTATCAACCCGCCTCAGAGAAGAAGTCCGCTCAAAAATGAGAGAAAACGAAGCCCTAAAGGGACAAATTAGCTTAACCTAATAAAACCATAGGAGGCCCATGGATAAAGGCGCGCCGCCTCCGTGACGACGGAGGAATCTATGGAAATGATTAAAGAAGAATACAAAAGCAGAGTCTACACCGACAGACCAGACTATGCAGACTTTGACGCCCCAGAAAAATTCCAGGCAATCCAGAGTATTATTGCAAAGCGGCTGAGTGAACACCCGCACGCGATCTGCTCCTACTCTGGTGGAGCGGACAGCGACATCATGATTGATATCATCGAGCGCACAAGGGAGCTTTTCGAACTCCCTCCCATCGCATATGTGTTTTTCAACACTGGTCTGGAGATGCAAGCTATAAAGGACCATGTGAAAACCACATCTGAAAAATATGGAGTCTTCATAAAGGAATGCGGGCCAAAGGTCAATATTGTTACAGCGTCCAGGACATATGGCATTCCGTTCGTTTCTAAAATCATGTCAGCTGGTTTGGAAGGATGGCAGAAGAAGGGAATCCCTCTTTCGATTGCGGAAGAATACGAACAGGCTGAGGACAAGCGGGCAAAAAGGCTGGAGCTGAAGGAACGATACCCGAAATGCGAAAGCACAATCAATTTCCTCTGCTGCTGCAACTCCTCCGGGGAGCCTCGCCCGAATATTCAGCTGGTGATCAACTCCTCAAAATACATGAGAGACTTCATTGGAGAGTACCCACCGGACTTTCAGATTAGCGCTAGTTGCTGCGACTGGTGCAAAAAGCGTGTTGCCCACGAGGCCCAGAAGGGCTACGACATGATTATCACTGGCGAACGCAGAGCCGAGGGTGGAATGAGGTCTGTCCCCCGAAAAGATAACACTGCGCTATGTTTCGGGGAAACCGCGTCCGGCCAGTTCCGCCTTCGTCCGCTGTACTATGTCACCGACAAGGATAAGGCGTGGTACAAGGACTACTATGGCATCAAATATTCCGATGCTTATGAGGTCTATGGACTTACAAGGACCGGCTGTTGTGGGTGTCCAATATCGCACAAAGCGGTAGAGGACCTTGAAAAAATCAGACCGTATGAGCCAAACGTGGTCAAAGCCGCGTGGAACATATTCGGAAAAAGCTACGAGTATCGAGCGAAGTACAACGAATACAAGTGCAAGCGGATGGAAAAAGAAAAGGAAGAGAGAAAGCGGAGCAGTATAACAGGAGTGACGCCATGAGCGTAGACTACTTAAATTTCATCACTGCAAAATCCACCTCGGCCATCCATACGGACAGCCTCCGAGTGGACGCGGATCAACTCAATCCCGCACTGTATCCCTTCCAGCGTGATATCGTCCGCTGGGCTCTGGCTAAAGGGCGGGCGGCGATCTTCGCCGACTGTGGCCTTGGCAAGACGGCCATGCAGCTGGAGTGGGCAAAAATCATCTGCCTGGAACGGGGCGGCAGCGTCCTCATCCTGGCCCCGCTGGCGGTGGCAGAGCAAACAGTGGCGGAGGGTATCAAGTTTGGCATCCCCGTGACCCTGTGCGCCAGCGGTGAGGATGTTTGCCCTGGCGTCAACATCACCAACTACGAGAAGCTGGGGAAGTTCCAGGGCTGCACCTTTTCCGGGGTAGCCCTGGACGAGAGCAGCATCCTCAAATCATTCACCGGAAAGGTGCGGGGCCAGATCATCGACTTCTTCTGCCATACGCCTTTTCGGTTGGCATGCACCGCCACCCCTGCGCCCAATGACTTCATGGAATTGGGCAATCACGCTGAGTTCCTGGGTATTATGTCATACTCGGAGATGATGGCGATGTTTTTCGTCCACGACGGAGGCCAAACCAGCAAATGGAGGCTGA
>CAMWQV010000109.1 GCA_947176425.1 uncultured Clostridia bacterium | reverse complement strand
GTAGATGGTGTGGAGGATGCTGTGAAAGCGGGAGAACAGGCTGGAATACGCGTCTTGCGCGGCGTAGAGCTGAGCGCAGAAGAGTATGCTAATCTCCATATTTTGGGATACAATTTTTCAGCGGCATACCCAGGATTAGGCGAAATGTGCAGGAAGTTTCAGCGTGAACGTGAAAGGCGGAAGTATCGAATTTGGGAGTTTCTGCGGAAAAAAGGAGTTGAGATTCCTCTGCCGGAAGTAGAGACTGCTGCAACTGGCAGTGTAATTGGACGGCCGCATTTTGCTCAGGTAATGTTGCAGTATGGTTATGTATCTACCAGAAAAGAAGCGTTTGACCGCTATTTGGATACAGAGGAATACCAAGCGTTTGATAAAGGCGGAAAGCCTGATGCACGGACTTGTGTTGAGTGTATTAAGCAGGCTGGTGGGAAAGCGTCTCTGGCCCACCCATATCAAATTGCTCTTGGATATGACAGCCTGGAAGAACTTATCCAAAAACTTGTTTCTTATGGTTTGGATGCCATTGAATGCTATTATCCAAAACATTCTCCGAAACAACAGACGGAGTATCTGCGGCTTTCCGAAAAGTATGGACTGCATGTCACGGGCGGCAGCGATTTTCACGGCGAGAAATACAAGCCGGATCATCCGCTGGCAACAGTTGAATTGGAGTTGGACTGGCTGTTGTGATTACCAGTTTTCAGGGACAAAGGGAGGAGAAATTTCTTGATAAAAGTGATTACATATGGGACCTTCGACCTTTTCCATGAAGGACACTACCGGTTATTGCAGAGAGCCAAGAATTTGGGAGATTACTTGATCGTTGGTGTGACAACAGAAGCCTACGACCAAACGCGGGGCAAACTGAATGTGGTAGATTCCCTTGTCACAAGGATTGAGAATGTAAAAAAGAGTGGATTTGCGGATGAGGTTATTATTGAGGAATCTCCGGGTCAGAAAGTGAATGATATTAAAAAATTTCATGCAGATATATTTACCGTAGGATCTGACTGGGCGGGTGCCTTTGACTACTTAAATGATTACTGCAAAGTGGTTTACCTGGAACGAACAAAAAACATCTCCAGTACAATGTTGCGGGAGAAAAACAGCCGTATTCAGCGGATCGGAATCATCGGTACTGGCCGGATTGCAGAACGGTTTGTTCCAGAGGCAAAGCTGGTCAGCGGCGTCAGTACGCAAGGGGTCTACAATCCTCATTGGGAGAGTGCGGTACGTTTTGCCGGGCGTTGGGAGATCGAGGCGTACTCAGATTTGGAAAAATTTTATGGAGCAGTCGATGTCGTATACATTGCCACGCCGCATGAGACGCATTATGGGTACATCAAGACCGCATTGGAGCATGGAAAGCATGTACTTTGCGAGAAGCCTATGGTGCTGTATAAGCGGCAGGCTGAGGAATTGTTTCAGCTTGCCAAGGAGCGGAGACTAATCCTTTTTGAAGGCATCAAAACCGCGTATTGCCCGGGATTCAGCAAGCTGCTGGGCATCGCATGTAGCGGGACGATTGGAAGTATCCGGAACGTGGAGGCGTGCTTTACAAAGCTGGAAAACCCGGAGAGCCGGGAGCTGACAGACCGGGTCTACGGCGGCAGCTTCACGGAACTGGGAAGCTACTGCCTGCTGCCGGTATTGAAGCTGTTCGGGAAAGATTTTGATGACATCCGTTTTGATGCTATTCATGGAGAAAACGGGCTGGACTTGTTTACAAAGGTGTCTCTTACCTATCCGACCGGAGTGGCAACGGCAACCTGTGGACTGGGCGTGAAATCGGACGGGCGTTTGTTGATCTCCGGTACGAAAGGATACCTGGTGGCAGAGGCCCCATGGTGGAAAACGGATTATTTTGAGGTACATTACGAAAATCCGGGACAAGTGGACAAATATACGGAACATTTCCTGGGAAATGGGCTGCGCTATGAAATCAGTGATTTTCTCTCCATGATAGAAGGAAACGACAAAAACGGCTTCAAGCTGACTAGAGGGGAGTCTATCGCACTGGCGGGAATCATGGAGCAATTTATGCAATTGGAGGACCGGAGGGATGAAGATATGGGTGCATAGAGGATGCAGCCAGTGTACCTAGAGGAATATATTGCCGGCGTTTTCCAAGACGGCGGAATCGAGCCTGACCGGAATTGAACTGGATAATTCGGTTTACGGCAGACGCCATATGGCTGTCTGCCATGATGGGCGGTGTTGATGGGACGGCACTGCTAATATCAGCATGATAGCGGCTATATAAAGATCGATGGTGGTTATTATGGAAAAATTTGAATACACGGATGAGAATCTGAGAAAACTACAGCTAGTGGAATTAGAGATGCTGAAAGAGCTGGATCGTCTGTGCAGGAAAAATAATATCAAATATGTTCTTGAAGGGGGGACGCTGCTCGGCGCTGTACGGCACGGCGGTTTTATTCCCTGGGATGATGATATAGATGTTCGGATGCTCCGCGAAGAATACGACAGGTTCTGTGAAGTGTGTGCAAAGCAGCTTGACAGCCGGAAATATTTTCTGCAGACATACAAAACAGATCCAAGTTATCGATGGGGGTATGCAAGAATACTGAAAGTTGGGACAGTGTACTGCCGCAAGGACCATGAGCAGCTTAAGTCACGAACAGGTATTTTTATTGATATATTTCCGAGTGATAATCTGCCTGAACAGGGTGTGGGGCGGCTTTTTTGCAATGGTGCGTCCTGGCTGTGCAGGAAAGCGCTCTATTCTGAAGTTGGTCGTATGGCTGCTCCAAATTTTTGGAGAAGATCAGGATTCTTTTTTCTGAATCTTTTCCCAAAGCAATGGTTTTATAAACTTTTGGAAACTTTGACAGAGCGGTACAAAAATATCAATACAAAACAAGTCCGGTGCTTTTCTTGGGGAGCTCCAGAGGAAACAGCAGGATTTCAAAAGGAATGGATGCAAAATACCCAAAATATTACCTTTGAGGGCTTTGACTTTTTAGCACCAAGCAAAATCCATGAATATCTTGTCCATTTATTCGGAGAGGATTACATGACGCCGCCTCCGCCTGAAGAGAGGGTGCCTCGCCATGTAGCTACATATATTAAATTCTAAATTCCAGAGAGGGTTAAACTTACCATCGAAAGAAATTACATGAAATGCTATGAAAAGGGCTTTACGCATAATAGAAGAAAGAGTCTCACAGACTTTAGACGGAGGAGGTTAAAGAATGAATACTTACGGCTCAACAATAACTGAAGAAAAATTTGAATTACTGAGAGACTATGCCGAGAATAGAGAAGCGGCAGTTGCTCTGCACTCAGTGGGAACGGCTGCGTCAGAATTGAGGGCGGAAGGATTGCTTGATACCTCAGGAATTACAGAACTGGGTCTGTCAGTATTGGAAAAATACAAAGTTGATAATGCCATTATCATGGCAGCAGGTTTCAGCGGCAGATGTATGCCATTATCCAGCATCATGCCGAAGGGGTTATTTCAGGTAAAGGGTGAAGTATTGATTGAACGCGAGATTCGGCAGTTAAAAGAGGCTGGAATTAAAGATGTTATTCTTGTTGCCGGTTTTAAAAGTGAACTGTTTGAATATTTGCAGGAAAAATACGGCATTAGACTGCTGCTGAATAAGGATTTTGACAAATATAATAACATGTCATCGCTCTATGTAGCACAGAAGTATATTAAAAACACATATATACTTTGCTCTGATAATTATTATATGGATAATGTGTTTCATGAGTATGTTTATACGCCTTATTATTCCTGTGTATATTCAGATGAATACTGCGATGAATATTGTATTACTGGCGTTGATGAGGCAGGATATATAACCGGAATACATCGTGGGGGAAGCCATCTTTGGTACAATATAGGGGAAGCCTATTTTGATCGGAATTTTTCCAAGAAATTTGTACAGTTAATGAACCAGGAATGGAATTGCTTGGGCATTCGCAACATGCTGATGGAAGATTTCCAAATGACGCATATACAGGAGCTGCCGTTGCGCATCGTGAAGCGTCCGGCGGGCAGTATACTTGAATTTGATACATTGGATGAATTCAATGCGTTTGACCCGCAATTCGCTGATTTTATGAAGCGCAATTTAGATGAATCCAACGAGGTAATCAAATTATTTTCAAAATATGCAAATATAAAGTCCTATAGCTCTGTCCCAACTGAATCGTCTTTTGTGCGTCTGCATCTCAACGAAAATTTATTTGGACCATCGCCGGCATGGTTAGATGCTCTGCAGAGCATCAAGAGAGAGGATATCTCCCTGTATGGTCTGACAAGGGAAGATGAACTTGTCAAGCAGCTTTCGTCTGTTCTACAAATTTCTGAGAACAACATATTTATTCATAATGGATCGGCA
Source organism: uncultured Clostridia bacterium (assembly GCA_947176425.1). Classification (GTDB taxonomy): domain Bacteria; phylum Bacillota; class Clostridia; order Oscillospirales; family Oscillospiraceae; genus Pelethomonas. The sequence continues at coordinate 2,588 of CAMWQV010000109.1, read as the reverse complement.
GAAGTGATTAAATCAATATTCAGCATTCTTCTGAACGAAGGGGATAACATATTGGTTCCTAATCCAGGCTGGAGTTACTACAAAGGCGTAGCTGATGTAAAGTTTGCAAAATGTATTCAGTATTCCGTCAAAGGCGAAGGCAATTCCTACGAATATGATATAGACGATATTATTAAGAAAGCCGCTTTATATGCGCCCCGTATTATCGTAATTACAACTCCACATAATCCGACAGGATGTCTGGCGAATTATGACGATATGGAAAAAGTGATATACCAAAATCCAAACTCAGTTGTTTTGATTGACGAAGCATACTGGGGGTATGGTGATGATGATACAAATGAATTTGAGAGGAATATTATAAAAAAATACAATAATGTCATTATTTCACGTACTTTTTCAAAATTTTATGGATTGGCTGGCATTCGTATCGGTTATGGAGTGTGCAGTTATCCCATGAGGAAGATCATAGGACTTGATCTCCCATCATTCGGCGAGTGCGGACTGAGCCGGAAACTTGCTGTTGCCGCCCTGAAAGATGATACATATTATTCGGAACAGAAGGTCAAGCTGGTGGAAGTCAGAGAATGGTTTATTCAGGAACTTGCAAAGATTTCTGGGGTAAAACCTTTTCTCTCTGCATCCAATTTTGTCTTTGTACGTCTGCATGATGCGGACGCCGGGAAGGTGCAGGCCTATATGGAAGAGAACAACATTTTGGTCAGGCTGTTTGCTGATTCGGATACCCTCTATCTGCGCATCACCATTGGTCCAAAGGATTTGATGGAACGGGTCGTGTATCAATTGAAGCGAGTTCTGGCTGATACGGTTCCCATGTAAGGGAAATGATAAGAAAGGAGCTATTTTATGTTAGAGGTTTTGAGGGAATTCCGAGAAAAACTGGACAATATTATGTGCAAAGCTTTTGGTAGGAGAATTGTACTGTATGGGTATGGACGTACGGGGCGTTTTCTGGATTGGTATGCTGAGTATTACCATGGTATCCAGGTGGATTTCATTATAACGGATGATTGGTCACCGGCAATCCCATATTCACTCCCCTATTTTAGGGATAGCCTATTTGATTTTAATTACAAGGATGTTAAAGACAGCATTGTGTGGCTCGCATTGCCTGGCAACGCAGAAGCACGAAAAAAGTGCGAAGAGCATGGCTTGGAATACTATGATTTTGCTGAAATTATTTACGGCGATAGACTTGTTGCTTCAGAAGATGATTATGCAACAGTATTCACGCGGAGGAAGTCAGGTATACACGATGTACAATTTGTCGAATACTTGGAGTGCTTTTATAACTGCAATTTTGTAACTGCCGTTGAGCGAAAGTATCTGATTGATGGAGGAAATTTAACGAGTGCGAGATATGCTATTTCTGCACAAAGAGAAATTTTTCCTATCCTGGACAATTGTCATGTTCTTCCAGGAGAGGAAGATGCTATTTTGGATTTTGGCTGCGGGAAGGGCGGCGCGATGCTGACATTCCTTGATTATGGATTCAAAAATGTGGGAGGAGTAGAATATACTGCCGAATTGTACGATGTGGCAGTGCAGAATTTCCAGAATTTAGGGATTCCTACTTCGCCGACAGCCGGAAAAGGGGTCTCTTTACTTTGTGGAGATGCAGCTAAACTGACAGATGTACTGGATGTGTATAACTGGTTTTACTTTTTTGATCCGTTTGGTCGGCCGGTATTTGAGCCTGTGATTGAGAATATACGTGCCAGCTATCAGAGGAAGCCGCGTGAGATTCATATTATCAGTATTAATCCGAGATTTCATGATGTGATCGAGAGCAGTGGAATATTTACATTGACTGGACAGTTCTGTGGTGCTACGCGGCAAAAAGTTGTAAATGTATATAAGGCAAAAGCGTAATTTTTTGAGAGAAGGGTGGCATCAGCGCATATGAAAATATGGGCACATAGAGGGTGCAGCCGGATGTATCCGGAAAATACACTGTTGGCATTCGAGAAAGCGGCTGATATAAAAGGTCTCACAGGAATTGAGCTGGATATTCAGCTCACTCGGGATGGACAGATGGTAGTGTGCCATGACGAGAGGGTTGATCGTACGACAGACGGAACCGGCGAGGTTAAGAACTTCACTTTCTTAGAATTGAAAAAGCTGCGTATCGATGCCGGGAATGGAAAATGGGAACAGGTGCCATCTATTGAAGAGGTTCTGGATCTTCTTGAAGGCCGCATGAGAAGCGGCCTTGCCCTGAATATTGAACTGAAGAACAGCATTATCCCTTATGAGGGAATGGAAGAGAAGATCATGGAATTGGTTTATAAAAGAGGTTTACAGGACCATATCGTTTACTCTTCCTTCAGCGCTCTGTCGCTTGAGCGGGTAAGGAACCTGGACAGAAACGCGCAAACAGGCATCTTAGACTATAAAGTGTCCGACTGCTTGTATAAACTCAAGGGTGGCTGCGGAGCGGATGCGCTCCATCCTCATTGGGGCTCAATGGATTTATTGCCGGAACAGCTGACAGGATATACGGTGCGCGCCTGGTGTGGAGGACGGCTTTTTCCGGAAAACCCCACCGTGGGACGGCTGGATATCGC
>CAMWQV010000108.1 GCA_947176425.1 uncultured Clostridia bacterium | reverse complement strand
GTCAAGGCAGGCGTCGAGGATTTGGTCCGTTTTGAAACGGCAGACGCGGCAAAGCTGCACTGTGAAGGCGAGTACGGGCAGATCGTCACCAATCCGCCTTATGGGGAACGCCTTCTGGAATTGCAGGAGGCGGAAGAACTATATCGGATGTTCGGCCGGGTGTACCGCTCCATTCCACCTAAATGGCGGGTTTTGGTGATTACCAGCCACCCGGAATTTGAGAAATTTTTTGACCGCAGGGCAAGTAAGAAACGAAAACTATACAATGGTATGATAAAGTGTGATCTATACCAGTTCAGCCGCTGAAAGACGAAAGGAGGCGGCAAATGACGCAAAAAAAAGTATTGGACCTGCTGGAACAGGTTCGTGACGGCACGGTCCCGCCGGAGGAGGCCGCAATACAGCTGGCAGCGTTTGAAGACCTGGGATATGCACGGGTAGACCACCAGCGGGCCAAACGGCAGGGCGCGGCAGAAGTCATTTTCGGCGAGGGAAAGACGGCGGAACAGATTGAGGGGATTGTGCGCTGTATGATGGACCGCGGAGCCGGGAATATTTTGATTACCAGACTGTCCGCGGAAAAAGAATCGCTTCTGCGGAACAAATTTCCTTACCGCTATCATGAAGCAGCCCGTCTTGCGGTGGCGAACCCAAAGGAGCAGAGTCTGGTGGGTTTCGTGGCGGTTGTGTCTGCCGGAACCAGCGATTTAGCCGTATGCGAGGAGGCCGCGCTGACTGCCGAGGCGTTGGGAAGCAGGGTCGAACGGATCTATGATGCCGGAGTTGCGGGCCTGCACAGGCTGCTGGCAGAGCTGGACACGCTGGAAAAAGCGCGGTGCATTATCGCGGTGGCCGGGATGGAGGGCGCACTGCCCAGCGTTGTAGGCGGTTTGGTGAGCTGTCCGGTCATCGCCGTGCCTACCAGCGTCGGATACGGCGCGAATCTGGGAGGTCTGGCCGCACTGCTGGCAATGCTTAATTCGTGTGCCAGCGGCGTCAGCGCAGTGAACATTGACAACGGGTTTGGCGCGGGCTTCTTGGCGAACCGCATCAACCGGATGAAAGGAGTTGACGAAACTTGAAAACACTGTTTTTTGAATGCGCGATGGGTGCCGCCGGTGATATGCTGATGGGTGCGCTGTTTGAACTGTATGAGGATAAAAAAGGCTTTTTGGATATGATGAACAGATTGATTTCCGGGGTGGAAGTAACGGCGGAATCTGTAAAACGGCAGGGAATTTCCGGTACCCATATGCGGATTGTGATTCATGGTCAGGAAGAAGGACACCACCATCACCATGAACATGAGCAGGACCACCACCATATACACCGTTCTCTGGGGGATATTACCGCTCTGATTGATTCTTTTGCACTGCCGGAAACAGTCCGCGAACGCGCAAAAGCCGTATACGTCCGGATTGCGGAAGCGGAAGCCGATGCCCACGGCTGTCCGGCGGGAGAGGTGCATTTCCATGAAGTCGGCACGCTGGACGCTGTGATGGATGTGACCGGGGTGTGTTATTTGCTGCATCTTTTAGCGCCGGATACCGTCTGCGCGTCACCTGTAACGGTGGGAAGCGGCACGGTTTCAACTGCCCACGGCGTTCTGCCCGTACCGGCCCCCGCTACTGCCCGGCTCTTAACCGGTATCCCTGTTTCAACCGGTGACATCGCCGCCGAGCTGTGTACGCCGACGGGCGCGGCGCTGCTGAAAACGTTTTCCAAGCAGTTCGGCGCGATGCCTGCCGGGACTGTATTGGGCTGCGGATACGGCTGCGGAACAAAGGATTTTCCCCGTGCCAATTGTGTGCGGGCGTTTTTGCTGGAGACGGCGGACAGCGCGGAAGGTCCCAATGATACGGTAACGGAACTGAAAGCCAATATTGATGATATGTCCGGCGAGGCGCTGGGCTTTGCGATGGAACGGCTGCTGGAGGCCGGTGCGCTGGACGCAGCATTTGTGCCGGTGCAGATGAAGAAAAACAGACCGGGTGTTATCTTGCTGTGCCTGTGCCGTCCGGAAGACGCCAACCGTTTGGCAAAAGAAATCCTGGCCTGTACAGGGACATTCGGCGTGCGGCGGACAGACTGCGCCCGATATGCGCTGGAAGTCCGGCAGGAACCTGTCGGGACGGAATACGGGACAGTCCGCCGCAAAGTCGGGACCGGCTACGGCGTGGAGAAATGGAAGATTGAGTATGAGGACGCGGCGCAGGCGGCCCGGAAACACGGCGCAACACTGGAAACCGTGCGGGACGCGGTACGGAAGGACTGAGAAGAAAGGAGTATTTTATGCTTCCAGAAAGAAAATCTCTCTCATTGATTGACCTGCAAGAAATTGATGACGGCAACCGGTATGAACTAATCGATGGGGAGCTGTATCTGCTGGCAAGCCCGCTGCCTGTGCATACGTTAATCAGCGACGCCCTGCATATCCTATTAAATCAGTATTTTCGCAAAAAGAAGTGCAGAGTATTTTTTGCGCCGGCTGACGTATATCTTTTTAACCAGCCGGGAGACCCTAAAAAGAATATTGATACGGTGGTGCAGCCGGATATGTTTGTGATCTGCGACCCAAAACAGGTCACAGAAAAGGGCTTTTTCGGTCCCCCTTCTCTGGTTGTCGAAATTTTGTCCGCATCAAGTATCAGTACGGATAAAGTTACAAAATTCCTGTTATACCGGCAGGCAGGCGTGAAAGAGTACTGGATAGTCAATCCCAAAAATGATACGGTTACAGTCCATTTCCTGAAGAATGACAGTTATGTTCTGGGCGGCGCATACACGAAAGAAGAGACGCTGGTATCCGAGACATTTCCGGAGTTGGAAATTCCTGTGGCTGAAATTTTTGCGGGCCTGTAAAAATTAATGGTAATGTTCCAAAATTGTAACAACTTTTTTTGAAATAATATGGTATAATACCAACGGATTACCTACACACACCTGATAAGGAGGTACTTATGAAACCCCAAAATCGTTTTTTGGCCGGTCTTCTGACCATCGCCTTACTGCTGACGCTGACGCCTTCCGCCCTGGCCGCGGTGGACCGGTGCCCGGAGTGCGAGTCCACGAACTGCACCCGCACCGTCATTAAAGAAGCCAACTGCCATGAGGAAGGCGTGGATGAGTACATCTGTTACAGCAGCGACTGCAAGATGTACAAAAAATCCCAGCTGGTCAAGGTGCGCGTTGACGACGAAAACCATGACGCGATCTTTACCGATAACGGCGACAATTCCCATTCCGGTGTTTGCAGCCACCACAGGACACCGGTAACTGTTGAGAAAGAGAAGCATACGTATGTCAACGGCATCTGCACCAAATGCCGGGCCGTAGACTACAGCTCCGTCAATATCTCCCTCCCGGAAAACCCGGTCGTCTACGCCGCCGTGGACGACGAGAGCGCGGTGCTTTCCCTGAATGATGTGGGACTGTCCATCGGCAGCGCGGACATTACCGGAGACTATAATCTGTCATACAACTGGTACTATCAGGGCAAGCTGGTGAGCAGCGAGAAAAAGTATACGCTGCCCTTGTCCATTACCAGCAAGGAGGGGGATTATAAATATGTATGCTTTGTGGTGGCAGACCCCAAAAACAGCACCACCAATCAGCCCATCAGCGCGTCCTGCACGGTCACGCTCCGGGTACAGGACCTGATTACCGTCTACGCATCCATCAGCCGCGACGACAAATATTTCTACCTGGGTGATCAGGACAGCCAGTCCGCACAGTCCATAGAGGAGCAGATTTATGAAGCGGTGTACGCGGCGTCGGAGGGCAAACCGGATTATGTCATTTTCAATTCCGCGCCCTCGTCCAAAACCGGCGAGCTGGACGTGGTGACAGAAACCCGGCGTTACTATTTTGACCCCTCCAGCAAAAATCAGTACGCGCTGAAGAATGTGGTGTTCCGTCCCAGCGGCGATATGGCGGGGACGTATACGGTCAATTTCTCCGCCTTTGACACAAAGAACAAAGAATTTGCCGGTGTCCTGTCCATCACGGTCGGACAATATACCGGAGACATGGACATTCTCTATACTACCGCGCGTGATTCTGCCTTGCAGCTCACATCAGCCAAGTTCAAAGAGTTCTGGGCGGACGCTTACAGCCGCGGGTCCCTGACTTACATCCGGTTTACACAGCTCCCCAGCTCCAGCGAGGGAAGCCTGTATGTGGACTATACCTCCGATTCCCGTCCCGGCAGCCGGGTCCGCATCGGCGATACGTTCTATCTGGAGCCGGGCCGCGACCAGTACGGCATCAGCGATGTGTCCTTTATCGCCGGTGCAAAACAGTCCGGTTATGTGGTCATCCCCTTTGAGGCTTACGGCGAAAACGATTTCGGACGGCAAATCTATCTGGACGGCAATATGTATATCCTGGTCAGCGAGGGCATCGTGGCGGATATCAACTGCCGCGTCACAGCAGGCGGCGTGTATACGTTTAACGAGGCCGACTTCCTTTCCGTCTATCAGACCGCCACCAACAGCAGAGGCAGCGCGTTCGGCATCCAGCTGACGGAACTGCCCCTAAACGGGACGTTATATGTCAACTATTCCTCTAACGGACGGGGAACCAGACTGACTGCCGCCAACGCCAACGGACGCACGTTCTATTACAGCGGCGTGCGCGGGGACCTGATCCGGGATATCACCTATGTTCCCAATGGCGCCGCCTCTGATACGGTCCGCTATATGGCTTATGATACCCAGGGCCAGCTTTTGTATGCGGGCACTGTCCGTTTTACCGTGGGGGAACTGACGGTCAGTTATGAGTCCGGTGCGGAGGGCGTGGGCTTCAAAGCCAGCGATTTTGAGAAGCTGTTAGGCAGTACCGATAAGCTGTCTATGGTTTCCTTTACGCCTCCCGCCGCCACTGCCGGTATGCTCTACTATGGCCGCTCCGCCGTCAGCGCGGGTACGGCAATTACCAGCAGCAGCGTCTGGTATAACGTATCCTCCACTGCCTCCGGCCTGAACATGCTGAGTATGAACAACGTAACCTTTGTCCCGAAAGCCGGTTTCAGCGGGACCGTCGCGATTCCCTTCACCGCCACGGACGAAAAGGGCGGCAAGGTCAACGGTACAGTCCGCGTTACCGTCACCGCTCCTGCCGCCACAACGACGCCCGGCACGACTACAACCCCCGGTACCACAACAACGCCCGGCACGACTACAACCCCCGGTACCACAACAACGCCCGGCACGACCACAACGCCCGGTACTACAACAACACCGGGTACCACAACGCCCGGAACAACAACTCCCGGTACGACAACTACAACGCCAAAGCCTGCCGTAACCTTTAAGGACGTTCCCAAAAACTCCAGCACCGACTGGTATTACACCGCCGTCACAGATCTGGCTACCGCGGGCGTTATCAGCGGACGCAGTGACGGGCTGTTTTATCCGAATGACGCGGTAACCTACGGCGAGGCGTTAAAAATGATTATGCTTGCCGCCGGTTACAAAGAGCAGACCCCCACTGACAAGCATTGGGCCAGCGGGTATATGAGCAAGGCGGTGGCGGATAAGCTGTTAAGCCAGAGCGTCACGCCGGACCGCAAGATCAGCCGGTATACCATCGCTGAGATCGCGGCAAAAGCCTTGCATCTGCCCCTGCAGCCGGTCACAGTATCCCCCTTCAGCGATATGGACGCTGCGCTGGATTCTGCGCCCTATGTCATGGCTTTGTATCAGACGGGGATTATTACCGGTTCCACAAACAGCGCAGGAAAAATGGAATATCAGGGCACCTATGCGATCCGCCGCTGTGAGATGGCTGTGATTATCTGGAGAATCAACAATTACACGAAAACCGGAAATGCCGCCGGTTAAACCCGGCAATAAAAAACGAAAGAAGGAACCGAAACTATGGAGCGGATTTATGTCACCGGTCATCGGAACCCGGATACGGATTCGGTCGTCTCCGCAATGGCATATGCGGCCCTGCGCAGCGCGTTAGGCGACCGGCAGTATACGGCGGCCCGCCTGGGACACCTCAGCGATGAGACAAAACTGATCTTGAATCATTTTAACTTCGAGCCGCCGCTGCTGATCAAAAATATGCGCACGCAGGTATTAGACCTGGATTTCGATGTGCCGCCGATCCTGCATGAAGCCGTGACAGTAGGCCGTGCGTGGGCGTCGCTGGAGGAGGACCATCAAATTTCGGCAATTCCCATCACGGACGACGAGGGGCATCTGAAAGGAATGCTGTCCGCCGGTGATATCGCGGCGTATGATATGCACACCGTTGAGGACCCGACGCTGCGGAAAGTGCCGATGTTTAATCTGCTGAGCGTTCTGGAGGGCCAGCTGCTCAGCGAGGGCGGCGAGATGGTGAACACCGTTTCCGGACAGGTGGTGCTTGCACTGCCCCAGGGAACCGAACTGCCGCCCTTCCGTCAGAAAGACTGCATCCTCATCTGCGGACACCAGCCCGAAATGCTCAAAAAAGCCCTGGAATATGGCGTTGCGTGTATCATTTTATGTCAGGCAGAGTTCCCGGAGGACCTGCGGGAAGCGGCAAAAAATACCTGCATTATCGCCACGCCCTTTGACAGCTATAAGACGGTGCGCCGGATTTTTCACGCGATTCCCGTCAAACGCGTGGCCCGGAAAGAAGATTTACAGGCGTTCCGTCTGGAGGATTATATCGACGACGTGCGCGAAGTGGTTTTACAGAGCAGATACCGCAGCTACCCCATTTTAGACAGTGACGAGAAGGTTGTGGGAACTCTGTCACGGTATCACCTCATCAAACCGCGCCGGAAAAAAGTGGTGCTGGTGGACCACAACGAAGCGTCGCAGTCCGTTCCGGGCCTGGAGCAGACCGACGTTATGGAGATCATCGACCACCACCGTCTGGCGGATATCCAGACCAAAAATCCTATCTATTTCCGCAACGAGCCGGTGGGCAGCACCACAACCATTGTTGCGGGGATGTTTCAGGAACGCGG
>CAMWQV010000107.1 GCA_947176425.1 uncultured Clostridia bacterium | reverse complement strand
TACCATACATCCATTCTTTAGGGCTATCCTTTTTTGTGAACTTTCAACTCTCAAGCTTGCTTATATGGAACGCAATTTTGGTAAAAGCTATTTAATGCCGCTGGAACGGGAGCGGCTGAATCGCCAGCTATGCACTGGTATCCATCGCAGATGCTCTTTGTACTTCACAGATGGTATTTTACAAAATCCCGCGTTAAAAAGCACCCAGTATCTTCGGAGAAATATGCAGCAGATAAAGAATGAGCTGTATTTCAGCAGTCAACAGAATGCTGTCCGGCGTAATGTAGCTGTGCTGGCAAGTGTACTCAAGCAAGTCCTGGTCATGCGGCAGGATGAGGATTCCAACAGGTCAGAGTACGGGCAGTTGAATGCAGCAAGACTTTGGAAACTGGGAAGGACCCCTGACAGCAAACTTTTTGATGCAAAAAAGAAACGGGAGGAATCCAGCTTCGTAGTGGATATTCTTTTGGACAGCAGCAGTTCCCAGATATACCGGCAGCCGCAAATCGCTGTACAAGGATATATCATTGCTCAGGCACTCAGCGAAGCCGGGATTCCCCACCGGGTCAGAAGCTTTTGCTCTTTCTGGGATTATACGATCCTCCACCGTTTTCGGGATTATGACGATCCTGCTGATAGGAACAAAAACATCCTGCAATTCCAAGCGATTGGAGAAAATCGGGACGGACTTGCTATTCGCACGATTTGCGCATCACTTCAGGAACGGCGAGAAGAGAATAAAACGCTGATTATTCTCAGCGATGGCAGGCCAAACCATCAAGGGACAGATCGGGTTGGCAGCAGAAAGCCATCTCCTTATGTGGGAGAGGATGCCGTCAAAGACACTGCCTTCGAGATCCGAAAAGCAAAAAACCAGGGAGTTTCCGTACTTGGCATTTTTGTAGGCAGTGAAGATGATCTCGCTGTGGAAAAACGGATATTCGGAAAAGAATTGATCTATACGCGCACCCCCCCTCATCACGATATCAATATAAAGTTCTATAAGCCCTATTCATTTCGGCACGTTTTTCCGAATATATCGCTGCCCATTCCATATTTGGTGAATAGGTGGTGATATTGTCCGCCAGCTTTGCATATTGTAAAGCTGTTTCTAGGTTTGAGAAAAGTCCCATTGCAACAGCAGCACTAGCCCATGCACCCAAAGCAGTCTGCTCTGCATTATTGCTTTTCAGGACAGCCTGCTGATAGGCGCTGGCTTGTATCCGGTTAAACTCATCTGAATTTGTCAGGCCCCCGCTGACGTAAATTGCGCCAGCCTTTCCGACATAATGTTCCAACAGTTCAAGATTATTTGCGGCTTCCATCGCAATTGATTCCAAAACAGCACGGGCCATATCTGCGCGTTTTGTGTTTAACGTCAAATTCAAAAAACTGCCGGTTGCCTTATTGTTCCAGTCCGGAGAGCCGCGTCCCTGAAAATAAGGCAGCACCATACAGCCACCTGCTCCAGCTGAACTGTCCGCAATTTCTCCATCTATCTTTTTATAGGAGGAACCAGTCTCCTGGTAAAACTGATTGTGAAACCAGTCGAACAAAGATGCGCAGGTCAGCATACTGGTCTCTAGGACATATTTACCGGGAACTGCGTGCGCTCCGCAGATTACGTCTGGACGGATTTCTTCAGGAATCTCACTTGCAGCAGCCAGCAGAAAAGCTCCTGTTCCAGCAGTAATTTCCATATCTCCATCATTGATTACCCCAAGTCCCAGAGCCGCACACTGTTGATCACCTCCAGCAGAGATAAATGGTATTCCCGCCGGAAGTCCTGTCAACTTTTCCACCTGCTGTAAAGAATATCCCAGGACTGTGCTGGGAGCGACCAGTTCACATAGTTTTTCTTCGTCTATCGAAAACAAATGCAGCATATCCGCGTCCCAGCAACGAGTACGGATATTCATCAGCATGGAACGGCTGCCATATGTGTGGTCTGTTTTGAATTCGCCTGTGACCAACCAAGCCAGATAATCTGCGATGGTCATAAGTTTATAAGCTGCCTGATAAATCTCCGGCTCATTTTGCTTGATCCAGGTCATCCTTCCGCCGGAAAAAACCGTATTTAATCTGGCCCCAGTGATACGGAATATTTTATCCTCATGTGGTTTCAGTTCATCGCAAACAGCTGCGTTTCTTTTATCCAGCCACATGATTGCGGGACGCAGAGGCGTACCGCTACGGTCTACAGGAATGACCGAGGAACGTTGAGCGGTCAGAGAAACTGCATCAATAGAGAGACTATGTTCTTTTGCGTAGGCAGACAGGTCCCGCAGGATCGCATACAGGGCATCCTTCCAATCTGCCGGGTTCTGTTCCGCCCTGCCGCCGCTTAAATAGAGAACTTGGTATTGATGCTGCACTGTTTTGACGCCGCGGCCCTGTTCATCAAACAAAATGCCGCGCATACTGGAGGTTCCTACATCAATCACTAAAATATGCTTCACGATTCAATCATTTCCTTTCTGCTGTGAAGGGCGATCCTCTAAAATCCTGTGGATATGGATCGTAAGATACAAAAGTTCTTGCCTGCTCAATTCTTTGTTGAACTTCATCTGCACATACTGTGAAATCTTTTTGGCGCAGGCCAGTTCCTCCGGACAGGTTTTTGCCACTTCGTCATATAGAAAGCCCATGCCGTCTTCCGACGCCTGCTGCTCTAATATCAGGCGCTGTGCAAATGCCTGCAAATGCGTACAAAACCGACTGTACGATATGCTTTCTTTGTCATATGAGACATTAAAAGTATATTTGACAATGTCAAGTGCGCTGTTTACGATTCGTCCAATCTGAAGATTATTTGAATTTTGGGGATGTTCCTTTTGTGCGTTGATGAAGTGATAAGCAATATTAGCTACTTCCTCTTCTGGAAGTTCTGTCCCGGTTTTTTCTTTCACCAGCTCTATCGTGTGCAGCGCAATATTGAATTCATCCGGATTACGCCAGCGGATTTCAAGCGGGTACAATTCTGGCAGCTGGATTCCAGTTTTTACGCGCTGTACCGCGAAGGCCAAGTGATCTGTCAGTGCCAGATAAATATGTTCCATCAAGCACATTTGATGCTTTTCCTGTGCGTAGTCTATGGCTTCTTTGACAACTTCAAAGATGTCTGCGTCGATCTCGGCGGAAAGGCGTATGATATTTTTCGCAATAGAACGGTCCTTGAGTATAAAGACCTTTTCCACGTCGCTGTCATCCAATACAGTCCCTATGGACTTGTGGAATCCAATTCCCTTTCCCATCAGCACCACTTCCATGCCGTTGTTGTCCAAAGCCAGCACTACCGAAGTGTTTAATACTTTTATGACACGCACTCACTCACCCTCTCATCCTCAACACGATAGTCCTAAGAGGGAAAGGGCGCAGGCCATTTCCCTCCCAGGATGTTATTACAGTTCTACGCCGTTTGTTTCAATGACACGCTGATACCAATAAAAGCTGTCCTTCCTGACACGCCGGAGCTGCTTCACGTCGAAATCGTCCCGATCCACATAGATGAAGCCGTAGCGTTTCCGGAAGCCCTGATGGGAGCTGAGGAGATCCATAACGGACCAGGGACTGTAACCCATCAGCTCCACGCCGTCCTCAATTGCGTCCGCACAGGCTTGGATATGGCTGCGGATATAGTCGATGCGGTAGGGGTCATGTACCTTGCCGTCCTCCGTCAGCACGTCTGCCATTCCCAGGCCGTTTTCCGTGATGAGCATGGGGAGGTGATAGCGGCGGTAGTACTCGTTCAGTACGATGCGCAGGCCCATTGGGTCGATCTGCGCGCCGTATTCGCTGGCCGCAAGATTGGTATTTTTCTCGTCCCGGCAGTAGCCGTACTGGTCAAAGTCAACCTCGTTGCCCCGGTAGACCCGTTCGCCGACCGGATGCTCCTGCGAGGCTGGCAGGTAGCTGGCGCAGAGGGTCCGGTAGTAGTTCAGCGCAATATAGTCGATCTTCGCGCTTTTCAGAATCGCCGCGTCCTCCGGCTCCATCTTTGGAACGATATTGCGCTCCCTCAGATAGCGCATATAATATCCAGGATATTCGCCGTTGATGTGCATTTCCAGACAGTAGTTCGTTTTGAACCAGTCGTTCATTTTCGCCGCCCAGACGTCCTCCGGCTTGTTGGTCAGCGGATAGGTGCAGGTAGAGGAAACCGCCGGACCGACCTTTCCGCCTTCCACCAGCTCATGGCAGGCGTTAACAGCCAGAGCGTGGCCCAGGAACATATGGTAGTCCATCTGCGCACGGATCCTGTCGGCCTCCCACAAATCATCCACATAGATATTCATACGCTCATTGACACGGATCATCAGGTTCTGCTCATTGATGACCTGCCAGTATTTGACACGGTCTCCGAACGCTTCAAAGCACACCCGCGCATAGCGTTCAAAAGCAAACGCGCAGTCCCGGCACTCCCAGCCGTTGTATTTTTCCACCAGAGCATAAGGCAGATCGAAGTGATAGAGCGTGACAAAGGGCTGGATATCGTTGGCAAGCAGTTCGTCGATTACTTTGTTATAGAAGTCGATGCCAGCTTGATTGACCTCGCCGTCACCGTCCGGAACAATCCTGGCCCAAGAGAGGGAAAAACGGTAAATCCGCATTCCCAGCTCCTTCATCATGGCGATATCTTCTTTCCAGCGGTGATAGAAGTCGCTGGCCACCTTGCTGTCGGCCTGTTTGTCCGAGCGCTTGAAGGAATTGAAGTCGGCAACGGTTTTGCCTTTTCCGTCCTCGTCCCAGCCGCCTTCGATTTGAAAAGCGGACGAGGATGCACCCCAAAGGAAATTTTCAGGAAATCTCTGTTTCATAGCAGCCTCCTATCAGATTAGTATGTTCAGCGGACAACGGCCAGAGCGTTTGTGCTGCTGTCAGCCTGCCCAGCCGTGATGGCACGGATATCGGAATAGTCATCTGTATTCGTCACAATAATCGTGACAGTAGTATCATAACCGGCAGCTTTGATCTTATCAATATCAAAAGTGAGCAGTGTCGTTCCTTTGGCAACATGGGTGCCGTCCTTGGCAACACGGGTGAAATGCGTGCCGTTCAGTTCGACCGTATTGATGCCGACATGGATCAGCAGCTCAACGCCGTCATCCGTCAGCAGCCCAATCGCGTGATTGGTGTCGTGAATCAGCTGGATCTGGCAGTCTGCGGGGGCTACGACTTTCCCTTCCGCCGGAATCACAGCATATCCCTGTCCCAGCACACCCGTAGAAAACACCTCGTCAGCCACCTGGGACAGCGCGATTGCCTTGCCCTTTACAGGGGACACGATTGTGCTGTCGCCGGAGACCGTCGTAACCGGCGTCACAGGTGCGGGAGCCGTCTGCGCGGGAGCCGGTGCAGCGACCGGATCGTCCTCAAAGCCCACGATGTAAGTCAGCACAGCTGAACCGAAGAAGGCAGTACAGATTCCGATGATATAGGCCATGAACTGGCCGAAGCTGGTTCCTTCTCCCCAGTAGGACATGATGGTCAGAATACCGTTGTTGGCAAAGCCCGTATTCACCGCCCGGCCGATTCCCATGATCGCGCCGCCCGCAGCGCCGGCGATCACCGCGCAGATCATGGGCTTTTTCAGACGGAGGTTACAGCCGTAAACAGCAGGCTCGGTGACGCCCACCAGCCAGGCCGAAAGCGCGGCGGAAGCTGAAACCTGTTTGAGGTTCGGACTCTTTGTTTTTACCATAACGCCCAGTGCGGCTCCGGCTTGCGCGAAGTTCGCGGAACCGGCAAAGCACATCAGCGTGTTCGTACCGGTCAGCGCCACATCGTTCAGACCGATGGGCAGAAGCGCCCGGTGTGCGCCGAAAATCACGCATACGCCCCACAGGCCGCCGACAATAATACCACCCAGGATAGGACTGAAGCCGTAAAGCGCTGTGTACAGGAACTGGACGGCATAGCCAACATAAATTCCTACAGGACCGACAACCACCAGCATCACCGGAACCATGATAATCAGGGAGAGTCCAGGTACTAAAATCAGCTGGAGGATTTCGGGGACATGCTTTTTCAGGAATTTCTCCAGGAAACTCAGGACAATGACACCCAATATAATCGGTATGACAGACTCCGTATAGGCGAATACCCTGGTAGATTCTCCCACAGTGAACGCCATTTTGATGACTGGCAATCCAAATATGGAGGACTTCGTTGCCACATCCTGCACGATTCCGTCAATGGTGGGATGGCAGATTAGGCCGCCCAGCATCATAGCAATAATTGGGCTGCATTTGAGCGCCTTTGCAGTCGTATACGCCAGGAAAAGGGGCATATAGTAGAAAATAATGTTGCTTGCGGTGTTCATGATAACATAGGTGCTGTTGGTCGCGTCGAAGCCGGGAATTTTTGCCGCAGCCGCCAGCAGGCCCTTAATCAGGCCAGCCGCTGCGATAGCCGGAACCAGCGGCGTAAATATCTCGCCTAATTTTTGAATAATCACATTGCCGATACTCTGCTTTTCCGCCGGTGCGTCGCCCGCGCCGCCTTCACCGATTTCGCCGCCTAAAAGTTCTACTGCAGCATCGTAGATTTTCGTCACCTTGTTCCCACAGACGACCTGAAACTGACCGCCTGCAATCACAACGGAGATCACGCCCTCCAGCCGCTCCACAACGGCTTTGTTTGCTTTCTTGCCGTCGTTCAGTACGAAGCGGAGCCTGGTAAAACAGTGGGTCATGCCCTTAATGTTTTCCTTACCGCCAACGTGCTGGATAATGTCACCGGCAATTTTCTTGTAGTCCATAAATACCCTCCTCAAATATATTTGGGAATTTGCTTTCGTCTGTTCTGGCCAAAACATCGGAAAATAAGGAACAAAAAAGACCGGCGAAGAATACCGATATGATATATTCATACCAGCTAATCTTACATCCGATCTTGCCTGCATTACCAGTAACAGTCTTCCGTTCCTTATTGAATTGATTAAATTATAGCATAGTTACAGAAATGATGCAAGTCTTTTTTAGAAATTTTTTATC
>CAMWQV010000106.1 GCA_947176425.1 uncultured Clostridia bacterium | reverse complement strand
GATCTGGGCAGCGTCTTTACCCAAACCGTTCAGAATCACGCGCAGGGGCTCTTTACGGGCTTTGTTCGCGTTTTTCACGATACCGATCGCGCCTTCTGCGGCAGCGAAGGATTCATGACCGGCCAAAAATGCAAAGCATTTAGACTCATCGCTCAACAGCATCGCGCCCAGGTTGCCGTGGCCAAGACCGACCTTGCGGTCATCGGCAACGGAGCCGTCGATACAGAACGCCTGCAGGCCCTCACCGATAGCGGTTGCGGCTTCAGCAGCGGTCTTGACGTTCTTCTTCAATGCGATAGCAGCGCCGACACAGTATGCCCAGCAAGCGTTTTCAAAGCAGATGGGCTGGATCCCCTTGACGATCTCATAGGGGTCAAAGCCGCGCTCGGTGCAGATGGTGCGGCATTCTTCGACATCCTTGATCCCGTACTGAGCGAGGACGCCGTTGATCTTGTTGATTCTTCTCTCGTAGCTTTCAAACAGAGACATAATTATAGTCCTCCTCTCTTATTCGTGCCTGGGATCAATATACTTGGCAGCCGCCTCGAACTGACCGTAATGGCCCTTTGCTTTTTCCAGGGCGGTATTGGCGTCGTCGCCTTTTTTGATGAAGTCCATCATCTTGCCCAGGTTCACAAATTCGTACCCGATCACTTCGTCGTCCTTGTTGAGCGCCATACGGGTGCAGTAGCCCTCAGCCATTTCCAGGTAACGGGGGCCTTTGCTCTTGGTGCCGAACATGGTTCCGATCTGGCTGCGCAGGCCCTTGCCCAAGTCTTCCAGGCTGGCTCCGACGGCAAGTCCGTCTTCGGAGAAAGCGGACTGTGTGCGGCCGT
Source organism: uncultured Clostridia bacterium (assembly GCA_947176425.1). Lineage (GTDB taxonomy): Bacteria > Bacillota > Clostridia > Oscillospirales > Oscillospiraceae > Pelethomonas. The sequence continues at coordinate 6,163 of CAMWQV010000106.1, read as the reverse complement.
AAACGATTTGGAGGAACAGCTCGCGCATAGCGGTATTGATAGCGTCGCACACCAAGTCGGTGTTCAGGGCTTCGAGGATGGTTTTGCCGATAAGGATCTCACTGGCCATCGCCGCGGAGTGGGTCATACCGGAACAGCCCAAAGTTTCCACAAGGGCTTCTTCGATGATTCCTTCCTTCACGTTAAGGGTAAGTTTGCACGCGCCCTGCTGAGGGGCACACCAACCCACGCCGTGGGTGAAGCCGCTGATGTCTTTGATTTCCTTTGCCTGAACCCACTTGCCCTCCTCGGGGATGGGAGCAGGTCCGTGGTACGCGCCTTTTGCAACTGGACACATATGCTGGACTTCGGTAGAATAGATCATGGCAAATCTTCCTTTCCTTTATTTTAACAGTCTCTGGAATTGAGCAGCGACCATTCGTCAAACTGCGGGCCAAAGGGAAACCCGCGCTGAACACTTAAATTATAGGGAAACTTTGATAAATTGTCAAGCTGTTCCAAAGCAAAAAACCATCTTTTTCACCCAAATCTTTCCGCTCCGGTCCCACATGGCCGGCGCTCACCTCTCCTTTTTCTGGTAATACTGCGCCTGGGCTTCCCAGAGAGCCTGATATTTACCCTCCGCCTCCACCAGCGTGTCATGGACGCCCTGCTGCACCACCTGCCCGTGGTCAAACACAGCGATCTCATCGCAGAAGCGGCAGGAGGACAGACGGTGGCTGATATAGATGGCAGTCTTATCAGCCACGATGTCATTGAACTTGGTGTACACCTCTGCTTCCGCTTCAGGGTCCAGGGCGGCGGTGGGTTCGTCCAGAACGATGAACGGCGCATTCTGATACAGTACCCGGGCTAAGGCGATTTTCTGGGCCTCGCCGCCGGAGATCTCCACGCCGTCATCCTCGAAATCCCGGTACAGGCAGGTGTCCAATCCTTTGGGCAGTTCCGTCAGGCGGTCCCCAAAGCCCGCCCGTTTCAGGCACTCCGCCGCTTTCTCGCGGTCATACGCAATGGAGGCGGCTACATTCTGCCCCAGGGGCTGGGCCAGCAGGCGGAAGTCCTGGAAAACCACGGAGAACAGGTCCAGATAGTTGTCGTACCGGTATTTCCGGATGTCGATGCCATTGAGGAGGATTTCCCCCTCGGTGGGGTCGTACAAACGGCACAGCAGCTTGATAAATGTAGTTTTGCCGGAACCGTTCTCACCCACTACTGCCAAACGCTCGCCTACCTTGAACTTCATGGATACATGCCTCAAAGCCCAGGTATCCGCGCCGGGGTACTGGAAGGACACGTCCCGGAATTCGATCTCATACTTCCGGTCAGACCGCTTCTCTGTGGTGAGACTGCCTTGGTACATACTGTTGGGAATGTCCAGCAGTTCATAGGTGGGCCGCAGGAACTCTGCGTTGGCCCGCAAGTCCCCGACGGTTTCCAGCAATGTGGTGATCCCCTGGGCAAGCCCCGCCAGCGCGCCTGCGTACTGGGTAATGGAACCCACCCCAAAGGCTCCGCCCAGGGCCTTCAGCCCGGCAAACAGGTAAATTACCCCGGTGAACGCCTGGGATACCGCCTGGGATACCGCAAAACAGGCTCCCATGGGTCCCTGAGCCGCCCTGCCGATGGAGGCGATGGAGGAGTTGGGGCCGATGCCCGTTTCGATGTCCTTCTCCGCCTCTGCACCGGTTTCAAAGTAGCTGTCCTGTTCATAGGTACGGATGTCAGTCCCACGGAAGCGCTCATTCATGCCGATGAAATAGAAAAAGCTGTATGCCCGGTTTCCTGCTGTACCGTCAAAATTCGCCCAGTAGTTATTGCCTTTATTGGCCAGCGCCGAGGCCGCAATAACAGATAATACCATCAGCACTGTTATCCCCACTAGGCACAGCGGATGATTCAGCCAGACCAGCGGGCTGTCCGGCCGCACCGGCAGAGTGAACAGACTCACCGACAGCGCCGCCGCGCCCAGAATACGGAACCCGGCGTTCACCAGATTCTCAAAAAGATAGCACAGGCGGTTTAATCCCCAAGCGCTCCAGTTATCATTCTGCTTGATCTGGGTGAGCAGAGTCTGGGTCCGGGGATCGTCCACGTCACAAAAATCCATGCTCAGCAGCTTTTCAAAAAAGATGCTGGTCCATGCGGGGTAGTGGACGCCCTCCAGCACAAAGCCGAACCAGCAGTTAGCTGCGGCCTGGGCAAACCCCGCGGCAGCAGCGGAAAGGAGCAGCGCCGCCAGCGTCCGCCACCCCTCCTCCGCCGTCCCGCCTCCGGCAATGGTGTTCACCAGTCTGGCGGTAAAATACAGCGGCAGATAGGGTGCCAGGGCATCCACCGCCTGCTTTACCCCCCGTGCGGTGAGCACCTGGGGACAGGCCTTCCACCAGATAGCAAGGCCCCGGCGGGTGTAGGCCATGGCTTCCCAGAAGGAAAGCCGCCCTTCTTTCTGGTTATTCATCCTCCATCGCTCCTTCCTTATAGTATTTGCTTTGCAGATTGAAAAGGTAGGCGTACCGTCCGCCCTGCTCCAGCAGCTCCTCGTGGGTGCCCTCCTCGGCAATGCCGCCGTTCTCAATGAGAAGTACGCGGTCGCAGAACCGGGTGGAGGCTAGACGGTGACTGATATACACGCTGGTGCAGTTCCCCGTCAGGCTGCTGTACTTCTGGTACAGGTCGCTTTCCGCCAGAGGATCCAGGGCGGCAGTGGGTTCGTCCAGTACCACCAGCGGGGCATTCTTGTAGAGGGCGCGGGCCAGCATCAACCGCTGCATCTGTCCGCCGGACAGGTCTATGCCGTCCAGATAGACCTCCCGGCCCAGGTGGGTATTTTCCTTCTGCGGCAGCTCACGGATTTTGTCCGCCAGTCCCGCACGCTCCAGACAGTCCCACACCCGGGGCAGGTCCACTGCCGCTGTCTGGGCCACGTTCTCCGCCATCGTGCCCGCCAAGGGGGAAAATTGCTGGAATACGGCGGAAAAGTGCTTGTAGTAGTCCCGGCGGTTATACTGCCGGATGTCCTCACCGTCCAGCAGGACTTGGCCCTCCGTGGGGTCATAGAGACCGCAAAGCAGCTTAATCAGCGTGGTCTTGCCCGCGCCGTTTTTGCCTACTACCGCCAGCTTTTCGCCGGGGCGGATAGTCAGGTTGATATGGGAGAGGGTGTCGTGGTCCGCGCCGGGGTAGCGGAAGGCCACGTCCCGCAGCTCCAGTGTGTACAGGTGGTCCGGCTTTACCGCCAGCGGCCTGCCGTCGTCAAAACGAAACAGCTCCGGCGTTTTCAGGAACTCCCGCACAGCGGACAGATCCAGGCTCTGCCGGTGAAGGGTGGTCAGCCCGGAGAAAATGCCCGTTACCCAGCCGGTGAAGCCGCTGACCGCTGTGAAATACAGTACGAACTCCGCTGCTGTCAATTCTCCCCGCAGGGCCATGGCGATCAGCAATCCGTAGGCCGCGCCGTTGCGCAGAAGAGTGATGATTACGTCCAGCAGGTCTGCCAACAGGCAATACCGCTGGCACTTGGCCTGGAAATCCCGGAACAGCCGGGCGTGCTTGTCATATAGCTCTGTCAGCCAGGAGGCCAGGCCGAAAATGCGGATATCCTTCGCCAGCCTGAGATCCTGGCTTCGGGCAATGCAGTAATCCAGCTTGTGAAACAGCTGGCCCTCCTCGTCCCGATGGCGGTAGCGCCAGGTGCGCATATGCTCCCCAACGAAATAGCTTACAGCGGACAGGGCAATGCACAGCGCCGCCACCCACGGCCCTGCCTGGGCCAGCAGCAGCAGATAGATCACAAAGCTGATCAGATTGGTCAGCAGCTCCGTCAAGGTCCGCCAAATGGCCTCTCCAGCCGAGCTGTTGTGGGTCAGGCCATGCTGCGCTTTTTCCGTCCGTTTCAGGTAGTCCGGGTCCTCAATGTGGGGATAGGAGGTCCGGCAGAAGGCCAGATGCACGTCCAGGCACAGCGTGGAGCGTACCCGGACGCGTCCGAAAATTGTGTTTTCGTCCAGATACCTTCGCAGAGCGCGGACCAGTACCATCCCCAGCGTGAACCAGAGAATCATGCCCCCCAGCGCCATAGGGCTGACGCCCCGCTCCACAGCCTTCAGAATGGCCGGGACCACGAACAGCTCCAGCAGGCTCCCTGCCACGCCGCAGAAAATCAGTCCCAGGACAATTGCCAGCACGCTTTTGCACTCCCGCCACGCCCGGCGAATCATATAGGCACAGTTTGAGAAAATGCCGTAGGTTTTCTGTTTTGGTATCTTCATTTTCTTCATTGCTTTTCACCTCAGAAAGGAGCATAGCACAACGTCCCCCGGTTGTGTCAATCGGGGGACGAATTGTTATTTCCGGGGGACGAACTGTAAAACAGTTACCCCTGCGGCAGCAAAACTTCCGTAGTAAAGGCCCCGTCCTCACTGTTGCGGGACAGGTATCCGCCGAGACGCTTCACAATGGTGTCCATGCGGACCAGGCCGAAGCCGTGTCCGGCCCCTTTGGTGCTGTGGAAGATGCCGCCCACTTTCCGCTGCTTTTTCCCGGCGGTAAAATTGGTGAAGGAAATATATAGCTGCGGGCCCTTCATATCAATATAAATCCGGACCAGCCGGTCTTTCTCCGGCAAAGTCAGGCTGGCGTCAATGGCGTTGTCAAAGAGGTTTCCCAGAATGACACACAAATCCAACTCGGATATTTTCAGCGCCACTGGAATGCTCGCGTCCGCCTGGACGGGAATCCCCTTGGAGCGGGCCAAGGAGATTTTACTGTTGAGAATAGCATCCGCCATAGGGTTTCCGGTTTTGACCACCGTGTCTACAGTGGCAAGGTCCGTCTCCAGCGTGTCCAGATAGGCGCTGACGGCTTCCCAGTCGCCCCCGGCGGCGTGGGCCTTCATGGTTTGAATATGACTGCGGTAGTCGTGCCGCCAGCCGCGCATCTGACGGTACATGTTCTCCACTTCAGCATAGTGAATTTCGATCAGCTCCCGCTGATAGGCGGCCAGACGCCTGTCGATCAGCCGGTCAAACAGTCCCACGGGCTGTCCCTCCTCTCAAATCTGCCGGATAATGGCCCGGTTCAGTTTTTCGTACTGTCCCCGCGGCAGAGGGAGACGCTCCCCACCGGTCAGCTCCGCCTCCGTTCGGGTCACCCGGCGGATGTACGTTAGGTTTACGATGCAGGACCGCCCTACCCGGTAGAACCGCCGGTCCAGTACTGCCTCAAATTCTGCCAGTGAGCGCTTGAGCGTATAGTCCCGCTTGGCGTGGATGGTGACGTAATTCTGCTGCACGTCCAGATAGCGGATCTCCGGCAGAGGCACCCGGACGGTCTCGCTGGGCAGATCCAAAGTCAAAAACGGCTCGTTTCGGGCCAGACGGCTGACGGCACGGGTAAGCACCTGGCAGAATTTCTCCTCGTTTACCGGCTTCACTAAATAGTGGAGGGCCGATACCTCGTAACCCTCGGCGATATAGTCGGCGTAGCCGGTGATAAAGACGATCTGCACCGTATCGTTGTCCTGCCGGACAGTCCGGGCCAGCTCTATACCGTCCATGCCGGTCATTTCAATATCCAGCAGCAGGATGTCGAAGTTCTTCTTCTCCTCGTAGCGGAACAGAAACGCCTCCGCTGAGGGGAAACGTTCTGTTTCCAGCCAAAATCCTGTCTGCCCGGCCCACTGGACAGCCAGAGTTTCAATGTATTTGGCATAATCTGCATTGTCGTCGCAGATGGCAAAGCGGTACTCCATGGTCTGGTCCCTCCGTCACAGTAATCGTGCGCATTATAGCACAAACGCCGCTGGATTTCCAGCCCGACGCGGCAATATAAAAAACAGTAGGGCAGGGCAACGAAGGAATGTAGGCCATCTGAAATCTATTTTTATATAAAATGAACTTTAAAAGCACTGGCATTGCTGGACAAAAGTGGAAAAATGCGGCAGTTCCTTTCGCAGTGTGTACCCTAGAAACCAACGATACGCTACATCCGTCTCCGCTCTGTGCAGCCGACAATGCCCCATTCCTGTTCAGATGCTCTCCTCTTTCCATAACTCTCAAAGCTCTTTCTGCTTTCCCTACAATTTTTTGACACCGTAAGTGTATAACTTGAGAGTTGAAAGTTCACAAAAAAGAATAGCCCTAAAGAATGGATGTATGGTATCTTA
>CAMWQV010000105.1 GCA_947176425.1 uncultured Clostridia bacterium | reverse complement strand
GAATTGTTCTGAGAATCGTCCTGTTTTTGGAGCAGGCCCAGCAGGGCGAGCGGGGACATGGCGTCATCCGCGGCCTCACGGTTAGCGGAGGCCGCTTTTTTAAGTTCGCTTCTGAGGATGGGCACGCTTTTGGGCGCCTGGATAGCGAGTCTGACCCGGCCCGCGTCCACGGACAGAATTGACACTTCGATCTCATCGCCGATGAGCAGGGACTCACCGGCTTTCCGTTGGAGGATCAGCATACTTTCTCCTCCCCCCTTGGCTCGAACTCAGACAGGCGGTGGTGCATCTGGTACCGGTCGGTATCAAGGATGACCTGCATAGCGGTCTGGGTTCTGTCATTGACTGCCACGGGGCATTTGAGATTGAGGGTACTGTCGCCCACAGGCTCTCTGACCACGCACAGCGCATAAAAGCACAGGTCCTCGCTCTGTTCCACGCCCAGCAGCTGCAATTCGTCTTTTGGGAGGACAGGCGCATAATCCGGCATCAGGGAAAACGGGTTCATAGCTACGAAAGCCAATCCCGGCGTCGCGGCGCTCTGGAAGCACAGCAGACTGCCGCCGCTGCCCTCAAAGGGGAGGAGATAGAACTCTTTTTCCTCCTCAAACCCGAAGAAGCCTCTTGGAAAATGCAGCCGTTCATGCTCCGGGCAATCCAGCTCTCCGAAATATTTGGTCCGCATGTACTTCCCTCCTTAGTTCAGGCTTTCACGTCCACAGGCTCATAGTTGGGGTCGGAGGAAGGCGGGACATAGATGGGGCCGCCGATATATTTGACGTGAACCTCCGGACGCTGGGTGACGGTAAATTCGATATCGCCGGGGATGAACTCAAAGCCGTTCTGATTGATTTTCCAGTCAAAATTCAGCTTATCCATCTCATATTTGATGTTCAGCTCGGCAAGGTCGAAGTCAATGTCCGCGCCGCCTTTGGGGATAAAGTCCAGGGCCAGATTGGGCTTGTAGTTTTTCATCATGGCCTGTTCGGCGAATTTGGTGATGACCTCCTCGCCCAGCTTGGTTTTCATCATCAGCTGGCCCTGCTGTGAGAATGTAGCGGTAGCGGAATAGGCGGTCTGCATTCCCTCCTGCGCCTGTTTTTCCATCTGCCGTGCCAGGGTTGGGGTCACGGAGTTGCGCGCTTCGTAGGTATCGATATTAATGCGGAGGGGACTGCTTTTGATACTCAGACCGCCCTCATCGCGGGAGACTTCCATCTCCGCCGTCCCCCGCGCGTACTCCAGCCGCGCATGAGTGGTCTTCATTTCGATCTGAATCGGTACCGTTGTGATTTCTATCAGTGGCTTCATTGTGAGATACACGCTCCCTTCTAAAAATTATGATATGCGACGCGCACTGCGCCTGACAATCACCGCATATAATCGATCAGCGATTCGCTGAGAAGCTGGGTGCCGATCTTCAGCCCCGCGCTGTAGCAGCTATAGTCCCACATGAACATACTGATCGCCTGCGCCTCATCCACCTTTTCCAAATCGGCAATCTGTTCGTTCAGGTTCGTTTCCTGGTCCTTCAGGGTCGTCTCATTGGACTGGAGATACTTGCCCTGCACGTCCGTATATGTGTAGCCCTTGAGGGTCAAGGCGCTGAGCTCATCGAACTTGGCGAACAGCCGGAACGCTTTCTCCTCGTCGCCCTCGTTGGGGTAATGGCCCTGTTCGTCGCAGGAGCAGAGCAGCTCGCCCAGTTCTTTCATGATTAACACCAGATTTTTCGGGTCGCCGTCCTCGTCCACGCCGTAGCCGAGCATATTGATACCGGGAGTAGCATTGTTGAATATCGTACTGCTGATCATTTTGGTCTTGCCGTCCGCATCGGTGATTTCCTTCATGCCCATGCCCAAGTCCGCGTACTGCACTTCTTCCGACATCTTGTTCAGCGTCCGCATGTTCTGGAAATACTCATACCACTCTTTTTTTGAAACCTCTGTATCATACTTCTCTTTGGCCTCCTCGTATTCTTCTACAGCTGTCTCGTATTCCCCTTTGGCCTTCTGATACGGTTTATATATTTTATCCATATATTTGTTGTATTCTTCCTCTGCCTGTTTGTATTCATCACTATTTTCGTCAGTATAGAAAAACTCAAGATTCTGGGAGGGGTGTAGTGGAAGGGGCGGTTCTTCTTTCCCCAGTTTTTCCAGGGCTTCCAGCTTGACTTCCATGGCCTTTTTCTTGTCTTCCATGTTTGACTTGGATGTGGCCAACGTGTTTCCTGGTTCTACCACTTCATATTCCGGTGCAGGAATCTTGTCATAGTTGGCCTTTTTGAAAAAGTCCTTCGGGATACCGTCTTCCCCAAGCGTAGTACCCCAGTCCATGCCAAGGTCTTTCCAGCCGTTGTTATAATCCGGGGGCGTAATACTGACACCGCGATAGAGCAGATCGCCGGTAGTCTCATTCCAGGAGAAGGGAGCTCTGGAACCGTCCGTACCGGAGAAAACGAACTCCTCGCCGTACTTCGCGCCGTTCATTGCCTGAATGATGGTATCGGCGGTATTGATTAACACGCCGCCCACTTCGGTTTTTGCCGCGGCGGTGGTATCGGTCATGCCGCGGATAATGGCGGTACGTCCAGTGGCGTCCTCCAGATGGGTCTTGACGGAGCCCATTGTCAGCCACGCAGTCTGGAAGCGGGTGTAGGTATCGTGGGTATTGCGCTTAAAGCTGTCGTTATCCATAAAGTCCTGACGCACACGCCATGCCTGCGTAGCCTCGGCGGGGGATTCTGCATAGCTGTTGAATTTCCGTTGTTTCTGGACTCTCAGCATCGAATCGTTGAGCGTATTAGTGGACTGCATGAGATTATACCGGTATGTATTCATCTTCATGCCCATTGTAATACGAGTTGGCATAAATTATAAACCTCCTTCAATCATTCCATAGCAGCACTTAAATGGTGCCGTTAATCAGCTTATCCAGCATTTCGTCGATGGTGGTCAGCAGCTTGCAGGCGGCGGAGAAAGACTGGGAATACTGCATCATATTGGTAGCTTCTTCATTTAGGTCCACGCCGTAAACGCTGATACGGTCGTTGTCCAAGTTCAGCGTGGTCAGACTGAACGTACTGTACTCCAGATTCACGGTGCGGGTATCGACGGCCAGTGTACTGGTAGCTTTTCTGTACATATATTGGAAACTGCCGTTATAGAAATCTTTTCCGTTGTAAACGGCATCAGGAACCGTGTCTTTCGCGTTATATTTCAGGTTCTGACCCCACAGGCTGATAATATGCGCGATATTGTCGTCGCGTGTCGTGCCGTCCTTGTATTTTATCTCCCCATCCTCAAGATAGGACAGGTTCGCTTCCACGGTATTGAGAACACGGTTCCGGCCATGCGCCCAGCTCTGGGAGACGGAGATATTTTCTGCTGTGATATTGGACGGGTCATCTCCTTCGCCGTTGTTGCTGAACAGCACGCCGCCGTCATAGTGCGTATATTCCGGTGTGAGGGTTCCGTTATCCCGCAGAGCGTCTAAGCAAGTCTGATAATTTTTCATAGCGGCTTGGTACGCTTCAAAATCGCTTTCATCCGGCACCTGCCTTTGACCGTCAGCTTTCCATTTAAGCGCGGGGAAAGGATTATCAGGGTCTTCCGCAGCCGTGATAATTTTCTTGAGCTTCTGCAAAAGCTCTAGTGTAATCTTATCTTCTCCCCCGCTAATCGAGAGTGTCTCCTCACTTCCATCACTCTTTTTGAATGTGACATCAGGCATTTCGGTAAGTTTAGCCTTGATTGGGTCAGGATTATCCTTATCCGGAGAATTTTTATCTGCAAATGTCATACTGGGATCAGGTATTTTTTTATTTGGATCATTGGGGTCAGCAATTTCTTTATAAGTACCAGTCAGCGCATACACTTTCGCATAATCGTTTACATCCGGCAGTGTATTCGCTGTGTTCATCTGCGTTGCGATCTTCTGCGCAAAGCTGTCGAGCATATGCTGATAGTACGGGATGCCGTGTTTTGTTGCAGCGTTGGGATCCAGCGCAACATCCAGTTTACTGGAAAATTCGCCTTCTTCTGTGAGCAGTTCCCGCAAAGCCTGGAGGGAGCCAAACGTATCGTTATCATCCAGCCATACTGGGCGCGACATCAAGGCGGGCACTTCGTCATTCATCACTTCGCCGTCTTTATTTGTGAGCGCGGTCAGTCGGAAAATATACCGGTTATCATCTGCTTCATCCTGATAGCTTGTAAGCCATGCGGCTTCTTCCAACTTATCCGTCGGCTTACCGTCATCCATCAGATATTTACCTACATTCTTATTATAAATCGGGTTATAATCAGGATTGATCGCTAAAGTTGTTCCTATTGGAAGGTCAATATAACTGTCGTTCTCTATTACTTTATATTTATCATCTCTAGTGGCCTTATCCATCCTGTCAAATTCGGCCTGTGTTACAAATATTTTACTGTCGTCATCCTTTTTCCCCAGTATGCCGATATCATAGAAACGATATCCTGTTACTTCCATTACCGGCTGAGGCGGGTCCGATTGGTCAAATACAGGCTTGTTATCCTCACCTATAACTTGTTCCATAAGCACATCAGGATCTTTTTCATCTGCCGGACCGAAATCGAACTGTGCGGCATAAAGCCCATCAACAAGGGTAATTTCTTTCTGAGCCTGACTCCAGTTATAATCTTTAGAATTCTTAAGGGAAATCGTCAGCTTTTCGATCTGAGTGGTAGCGTTAATCTGCTCCATCGAATAGGAGACATTGATTTTCATATATTTAGAGAGCTTATCGATTTTAAGGTTGCGTTCGTCCCGGAGTTCCAGCGCGCCGTTGCCGTAGATATCCTGATTTCTGATTTGTTCGTTGAGGCCGCGGATATCGGAGAGAATGCTGTTGATCTCATCCTTCATATCCATCATACGTTCTTCCTCGCTGGTGTGGACCTGCTTGAGTTCTTTGGCGTAACTGTTCAGCAGGGTGCAGAGGGTATTGGCGGAACCGCGGACCAGGTCGTCTTGTGTGGTAGAGGCGGGATGTTCCAGCAGGTCGCGGAGCATATTTTTCAAATCGCCCAGCTGGGCCTCAATGATGCCGAACTCATCCTCACCGCCGCGGCCGACTTCATCGAGGATATTGGCGAGCTGTTTCAAGCCGTTCTGCATCGATTCATAATAACCGTAGCTGGCGTTTTCGTTTCTGTAGCGGATATCAAGGAACGGGTCGCGCAGCTGTGTGACCTGATTCACGAGCGCACCGTAGCCGATATTGATATTATAGCTGTTCTGGTAGCGGGGGACGCCGCTCTCATACATAGAGGACTGGTCAACACGCTGCCGTGTGTATCCTGTGGTATTGATATTGCCGATGTTATTGCCCGTGACGTTCATCGCGGTCTGTGAGGAATGAATTCCCAGAATCGCGGCGGTATACGAGCCGAAAGTGCCGATAACTGCCATTGCAAAATCTCCTTATAATAATCGTGATAATCGGGGTGCGCTCACGCGGTAAAATTAGTAGAACCTCTTGGGTTCTGCTGGACAGGCACGCCGCCGTTGGCCTGTTCGAGAATTTTCTCGATGATATGGAGGTTGCACTCCAAGGCGTCCTGCGCGACCTGGGAAGCGGACTGGAAGATCGCGTATTGTCTCCGAAGTGCGCCGGAGACCTCCCGTGTTTCTTCTTCCGCACCGTCGGGGCAGTGGTCCATGATATTTTTCAGGGGTACGCCGGACATATTGAGTTTTTGGAGAAGTACGTCCCGTTTTTTATCGAAACCTCTGAGTTTGAGGCTCATGGTCTGTTCTTTTTTCATGCACTGTTCCACGGCCTCCCTGTTGCCATGCACGACGGCCTGGGTTTTGGCCTGTTCGATGCCGGTGAGTTCCTCAAGGGCGGCGGTAATATTGCGCAGGAGTGTCAGAAGTGCGTCCCAGTCAGCCATTACTCACCCTCCTCCAGCAGCAGGATTCTTGCGGCGGTTTCTCTGGCGTCGGCCCTGTACTCGCCGCTGCTGACCTGATGGCGCAGCTCCTGAATTTTTCCCGTGGTATTGCAGGTACGAACCTGGTAGGACAGGCTGGCCACGGCCTCTCGAAAATCCCGTTCCTCTGAAGGCGCGGAGACGGAGATATGGTCATAGCGGCAGTCCTGTTTCTGCACGCGCTGGCCGCCTCTGGAAGCCGCGGGGCGCGTTGTATTTTGGATCGGCAGAAAGCCATCCGTTCCTTTAATCAGCATCTTGTAGACCTCCCATAATCTGCGCCGGACAGAGTGAAGACGCTTCCGGTAATGCGCAAGGTATGTATTATTTCTATCGGCTTATAAAACAGAAAAATAACATTCTCAAGAAATTTTTACAAATTTTCCAATATGCCGCCCCCGCTCTGGTGGGCGTGATGATAAAAAATAAGGGGAATTTGCAAAATAGGATTGCAAGGGAAGGGGAAATCCGATATAATAGAGAGCGGAAAAAAATGACTGGCCTGTTTCAAAGGCAGGGCGGGCCGTTGGGAATGGGGAGATGCTGTGATGAATTTGAAGCTATGCAAGAAAGCGGAAATTTACGAGTATGATACAGAACATTTTGTATGTGAGGCGAGCGTATCGGTGGAAGAAGATTACGGCGGCGGATTGCTGCTGGCCGTACCCCGTATCGTAGAGTTTGATAAGTGGTACCGGGTTAAATTTTATGATCCGGGTATGGGGATCGTGACGTGCCGGTGCGTATTGAACAGTCCGCTGGACCTGCCGGATAATATGTGGTCGGTGCGGTGCGACATAAAGGAGCAGCTGGAACAGCTCCAGCGGCGTCTGGACGTGAAAGTCTATAAGGATGTGCGGATTATGCTGCATGTAGAGCGGCGGCCCGGGGATTCGTATATCCCCCTGACCGGCTGGCCTGCGGTGGTGAAGAACATCAGCGCGGGGGGCGTGTATATCCAGACAGACCTGAGTTTGAGCGTGGCCCGTGAGATTGAGTTCGAGTTTTCGGAGACGGGAGAAAAGCTGCATTTGACGGCGCGCATCCTGCGTGTAGAGGACAAGACGGAACGGCCCAAGCAGCCGATGTACGGATA
>CAMWQV010000104.1 GCA_947176425.1 uncultured Clostridia bacterium | reverse complement strand
TGGTACTGCCTCAGTCAGTAAAAGGCTGACAGCCCTCTTAAAAGGGAGCCTCATCCCACCCTGACTTTGGCAGACGCAGCGCGGTCTGTTTCTCTATAAAAAATCCCTACAATTATTTTACGCCGGCTTGTCTGCATAGATGAGAGAACGTTTTGTCCCAAAAGCTTTTTTGTCCAAATCTCCAGTTGCAAGACGGGAAGAAACTTGGCATAATAGTAGTATCTTTGATGACCGCCGAAAAATCAAATGTCAGATGAAAGGATGTGGAAAACGATGCAGCAGCTGCAGGATCGGATTCGTAAGGAGGGCAAAGTGCTGCCCGGCAATATCATTAAAGTGGACGGATTTCTCAACCACCGCGTGGATACAGACCTGATGGCCAGTATTGCTGATGAATTTGCAAAATATTTTGATACCGGCAATATTACGATGGTTCTTACCGCAGAGGCCAGCGGTATCGCTCTTGCTACGATCTGCGCCGAAAAGTATCATGTACCGATGGTATTCGCCAAGAAAGCGAAAAGCGATAATATCGAAGGCGGCTTGTACCAAAGCGAGATCTATTCGTATACATATAAGAAAAAAGTGACCCAGATCCTGAGCAAAGAGTGGATAACCGCCAGCGACCGGGTACTGATCGTGGACGATTTTATGGCCAACGGCGAAGCAGTACGGGGCTTGTGTGATCTGGTAAGTCAGGCAGGCGCGGAATTGATGGGCATCGGAATCGCGGTGGAAAAAGGCTTCCAGGGCGGCGGCGACCGTCTGCGGGCAATGGGTTTGAATTATCATGCGTTAGCGGTGATCGAAAAAGCGGATGAAAACGGCGTCGTATTTCGTGAAGACTGATAGTTTATTGATTTTTTAAGTAAGAAAGGCTTGAAATATGAAACATCAAATGATGATTGTCCTGGATTTTGGCGGACAGTATAACCAGCTGATTGCCCGGCGTGTGCGGGAATGCGGCGTCTACTGCGAAGTCAAGCCATATACCACGCCGTTAGAAGATCTGCGGGCAATGGAACCCATCGGTTTTATTTTTACCGGCGGCCCGAACTCGGTCTATTTGGAAGACGCTCCCCATGTGGACCCCGCAATTTTTCAGATGGGCGTGCCGGTACTGGGCATCTGCTATGGCTGTCAGCTAATGGCGCAGGCTTTAGGCGGCCGTGTGACTGCCGCACAGGAGGATACCGCTCGGGAATATGGCAAGACGGAGACATTTTTTGATACGTCCTGCAAGCTGTTCAAAGGATTGCCGGAACATGGCGTGACTTGGATGAGCCACGGGGATTATATGGAAAAAGTTCCGGACGGCTTTGGTCTGGCGGCGCACTCCAAGGCTTGCCCCAATGTGGCCATTGCAGATGAAAACCGGGGATTTTACGGCGTGCAGTACCATCCGGAAGTCAATCATACGGAGAACGGTCTGGCAATGATCCGCAACTTTTTATATGAAGTCTGCGGCGCGTCCGGCGATTGGACGATGGGCGATTACAAGCGGACTGCGATCGCCGCAATCCGTGAAAAAGTCGGAAACGGTAAAGTACTGCTGGCTCTGTCCGGCGGCGTAGACAGCTCCGTCTGTGCCGCGCTGCTGGCTGAGGCTGTCGGCGAACAGCTTACTTGTGTATTTGTGGATCATGGCCTGATGCGGAAAAATGAGGGCGATGAGGTAGAAGCCGCTTTCAAACCGTGGGCAATGCATTTCATTCGCGTGGATGCGGAAGCAAGATTTTTGGATAAGCTGTCCGGCGTCACGGAACCGGAACGGAAACGAAAAATTATTGGTGAAGAATTTATCCGGGTCTTTGAGGAAGAAGCAAAAAAAATCGGTACTGTGGACTTTTTGGCCCAGGGTACGATCTATCCGGATGTCATTGAATCCGGTGCAGGTGACGCGGCTGTAATCAAAAGTCATCATAATGTGGGAGGTCTGCCGGAATATGTGGATTTTAAGGAGATTGTAGAACCGTTGCGGCTGCTGTTTAAGGATGAAGTGCGGCAGCTGGGCCGGGAATTGGGTCTGCCGGAATATTTAGTGGCTCGACAGCCGTTCCCAGGACCGGGTTTGGCAATTCGTGTCATTGGCGATCTGACAAAAGATAAACTGGATACCCTGCGGGATGCGGACGCGATCTACAGAGAGGAAATTGCTGCGGCAGGTCTGGGAATCCAAATCGGTCAGTATTTTGCTGTGCTGACCAATACCCGCAGTGTGGGCGTTATGGGCGACGGACGCTCTTATGATTATACTTTGGCACTGCGGGCTGTTACCACTACTGATTTTATGACCGCAGATTGGGCCAGAATCCCTTTCGAAACGCTGGATCTGATCAGTACCAGGATCGTTAATGAAGTGCCGGGGATCAATCGCATCGTATATGATATTACGTCTAAACCACCTGCTACGATCGAGTGGGAATAGTAATTTTTACTCTCTTTAATCCGCAAAAGCGTTGATTTGCAATGCTTTTGCGGATTTCCTCTTTCTGAGTGGCTACAAATTGGCTACATAAAGCGGATTTTTTGTAGCCATCAGCTATCGGGCATAAGGCCGTCAAGCTGTCTGGCTACTTCGGTCTGCTTATTGGGATACAGATGGCTGTAAGTTTCCATCGTGGTCTGGATACGCTCATGCCCTAGTCGTTCGGCAATCAGCAGCGGGGAAAAGCCCATCTCTACCAGCAGGCTGGCGTGGCTGTGACGAACGTCATGCACTCGGATTTTTTTGACACCGGACAGCTTGCAGCCCCGCTCCATTTCGTGGGATAGAAAGTGCTTGGTATAGGGGAACAGCCGGTCATCTTTGCTCAGCCCATAGCATTGCTCCATATAGGAGCGCAGGCAATTACAAAGGCCCTCTGGAATGGTAATCACTCGATTGCTCTTTGGCGTTTTGGGAGAAGTCACAACGTCCTCACCATTCAGACGCTGATAGCTTTTATTGATGCGGATAGTGGACTTCTCCAGGTCAATGTCCGCTGGGGTTAGAGCCAACAGCTCACCTTCCCGCATACCGGTATAATATAGCGTCATATAGATCGTATAGGAAGCAGGCTTATCCATAATGGCATCAATAAACGCTGCAAACTCGTCTCGGGTCCAGAATAGCATTTCGTCTGCGTTCTTCTTCCCCATACTTCCAGCTTTATGGCAGGGATTTTCTTTTAAGCTGTAGTATTTGACAGCATAGTTGAAAATGGCAGTCAGCTGATTATTGATGGTTTTCAGATAAGTCTGGGAGTAAGGATGCCCATTTGCATCCCGATAGCTGGTGAGCTGATTCTGCCATTTTCGGACATCAGTTGGCTTGATATCGTTCAGCGGCATCTTGCCAAAAAATGGCGTGATTTTCAGGTCGATCAGAAAGCGTTTGTTGGCTACAGTGGAAGCCTTTAAGCGCTGCCCCATATCTTTCATATAGAGTTCAATAAAATCCTGGAACGTCATACCTAGACTTCCAGTCGCTTGGCTGATATAATCGCGTTCCCATTGCAGGGCTTCCTTTTTCGTAGGGAAGCCCCGCTTCTTTTTGTGGATTTCCTTTCCGGTCCAGTCCTTGACTCGGAGTTGAGACATCCATTTGCCGGTTTTACCGTCCTTTGTTACGGACATAAAGTCTCCTTTCGTTTACGTCTGCTCTTTTTCCTTCTTGGGAAGAGCAAATTGATTTTCCAGATACGCATTGCGCCGTTTGATTCGTTCTTCATCGCTTAATTCTTCGGGCTGCGCACACTCCACTGCGGTTGCCGCATAGTAGGCCAATGTCTGTTCCTTCCATTTCTGATAAGCCGCCTGGGTTGACTGATAGGAACGCAGATCGTCCCGCTGGGATTCCCAATCTTCCAGAAACAGGCACAGATCAGGATTGAAGTCGGCAGGAGCTTTCCCGTTAAATGTGATCGCACAGGTCCATTCCTTGTTTCGGGGTGGCCGCTTTACATCAATATCGAAAGAAACTCCCATGACCTGTTCCAGATGAAACAGAAAGTCCATAATATCAGCAAGACTCCTGATAGGAGCTGCATTTGTCTCATAGCCCAGGATGTGAGTAGGGGTACTTTCCAGAACTTCGGCCAGTTGGTTGACGATAGCTATAGAAACTTCAATTTCACCGGTTTCATATTTCTGGACGGTGCGCAGCGACTTTCCTAAGATAGCTGCCAGCTCTTTTTGGTTTAGCCCTTTTCGTTTTCGTAAGAACTTAATGCGTTGTCCAATCGCAGGATAATCCAAATGATTCATGTCTGGTTCACCTCGTCCAGATTATAGCACGAAAATATACGAATTGCAAGTACATATTTTTCTTGCATAGGGTATTGACAAATGCACCTGTTATGCGTATAATGTAGGACGTACTTTTAATTCGTTTTTATTCCTTACAAGAAATGTTGGCGCATTAAAAATACACCTTACAAAAATTTTAAGGAGGTACAATGAGAGCGCAATTTATTACTGCAAACGAGGTTGCTGAAATTATGGGTGTCAGCAGAACCAAAGCCTATCAGATCGTGCGGGCCATGAACAAGGAGCTGAAAGAGATGGGGTATATCACGATTGCCGGAAAATGTCCTGTCCAATATTTCAAGCAGAAGTTTTACGGCCTGCAAGTAGGAGGTGACGAAGGACCGTGATGCCGAAAAAGACGAAATCAGCTGCTCCGATTCCATCTGTTGGCGCAGATGGGGAACAGCCGATTCAAAAAGCTACCAACCAAAGTATAGCAGATAATCTGTCCAAAAACAATCCCTTAGAACAAAATTTAGAGGAAATGTTCCGGCAGATGCGGCAAATGAACGACCCGGCTTATCTGCATACCATATCCATGCGTGAACTCTATGAGAATGTTTATCAGAGCAAACCGGCTGTGATTGACGGCCTGCTCTATGCAGGAACCTACCTGCTTGCGGGAGCGCCGAAGGTGGGAAAATCATTTTTTGTGGCCCAGCTTGCCTATCACGTCAGCACCGGCCTTCCTCTTTGGAACTACGTTGTACATAAAGGTACTGTTCTTTACCTTGCACTAGAGGACGACTACCAACGACTGCAAAAGCGGTTATATCGAATGTTTGACACAGCCGATACCGAAAACCTGCGGTTAGCGATTTTTGCCAAGCAGCTTGGCGCTGGCCTGGATGAGCAGCTCCAGAAATTTGTTCGGGAACACCCTGACACCAAGCTCATTATTATTGACACATTACAAAAAGTTCGAGAAGCCAGCGGTGATAAGTACAGTTATGCCAACGATTATGAAGTCATCACCCGGCTCAAACAGTTTGCAGATCACAATAACATCTGTCTCCTGCTGGTACATCACACCAGAAAGCAGCAGGCCGATGATAAATTTGACATGATCTCTGGCACTAACGGGCTATTAGGGGCAGCAGATGGGGCGTTCCTTCTGTATAAGGAAAAGCGAACAGATAATACCGCCATCCTGGATATCTCTGGACGTGATCAGCAAGACCAGCGGTTCTATCTGACGAAAGATATGGACAGGCTGGTATGGCAGTTGGAGCGAACCGAGACGGAACTATGGAAACCGCCACCGGACCCGGTGCTTGAGAAAGTAGCGGCATTAGTGACAAGGGATATGTCATGGAGCGGCACAGCAACTGAGTTGGTAACCGAGCTGGGCTTGGATTTGAAGCCTAATACGCTTACTATGCGGTTGAATGTGAATGCCGGACGGCTGTTTAACGAATATAATATCAAGTATGAAAATAGTCGAAGCCATTCTGGACGAAAAATCACACTGACACTGGTTTCGTCTCAAGCGTGACGATAGTGACGGTCGTGACGATGGTTTGAGCGGTGCGAAAAGACCGTCACCATCGTCACGACCGTCACACAAGCGGAGAATTGTTCAATTTTTCCAATATATCTGGCCGATATATGATCTTAACAGATTCATTGATCGGTATGGGTTTCTCAGAGATATACCAATTTTGAAAATTCGGAGCAGTGCTGGTCAGAGCCTTAAACCATGATTTGTCCATTCGGTTATCCTTGGCCCAACGAACCCAATATTTGAAATCTTTGAAGGTTGCATTTTCGATTACGATAGCAACTTCGGTCTTATCAAATATCCCGCCACTAAGTCCATTATTATTGGCCGTTTCAAAATCCAAGGTATCTGTTAGCCAAACAACAGGTTTATAGTTATCCGTTTCATCTACAAAGTTACCATTTACAATGCGTGGAGCAACAGGCTTTAGCAGGCCGCTTGGAGTTAACTTGAGATAGCCTGTATCCAATATTTTCTGCAAATGGTACAGGCTTGTATAATGATATAGTGTCATAGTCATGATCCCCTTTTTTAAGAATAGGATACTCGACAAGCGTGGGTATTGCTTGGCCCCTTGTTCGAGTATGGGTAATAAAGTTTAGGCGGGGTGCAGGGTGCCCTTTTCAAAGGGTAGCCCTGCTGGGGGCGGCAACCGCAGTTGCCGGGGGCAAAGCCCCCATAATCCCCTCGGAGAGCCCACGGCACTTTGCAGCCCGCAGAGATGAAAGTGTCATAGTGGGTTATTACACTTCCGCAGAAGTGCTTCCCCAACTCCCGCAGGAACGATAAGCAGAATGGTGGAAAGGAGTACAATGGCAAGAAACGACGGGATTGACCGTACCAGCGTCAGAAATGTGAATCTGACAAAAAAGCAGATCGGCAATACACAGCGGCATAATGAGAGAGAAAAGGATTCCTACACGAATCCTGACATTGTGCTGGAAAGGGCAGCGTTGAACATCCACTTCAAGGAGCCGACAGGCGGCTATGCGGAGATGTTTGCTCAGATGGAAGCAGACAAGGTGATCTCCACCAGGGGCTTGAAGGAAGATGCTCACCTGTACGGCGAACTAATCTTCGATGTAAACTCGGCTTACTTTGATAACCACGGCGGCTATGACTTCGCAAAACAATTCTACACCGACGCTTACAAAAGTGCAATAGAAATTGTAGGCGGGGAGCAATTTATCTTGTCCGCCGTGATGCACGCCGATGAGCACAACCGGGCTATGTCAGAAGCTCTGGGGCGGGATGTGTACCACTACCATC
>CAMWQV010000103.1 GCA_947176425.1 uncultured Clostridia bacterium | reverse complement strand
GGGGCAACACACATTTCGCGACACCAACCCGGCAGGCGCCGCGGTTTGCCAAGAGCGGACTGCCGGGAGAAAGTCATGAGATCGTTCTGGAACTGAAACTGCTGGCTGACGTGGGGCTGATCGGGTTCCCGAACGTGGGGAAATCCACGCTGCTCAGTGTTGTCAGCCGTGCGCAGCCGAAAATCGCGAACTATCATTTTACCACCCTGTATCCCAATCTGGGCGTTGTCTATGTAGACGAGGGCGTCAGTTTTGTGATGGCGGATATCCCCGGAATCATCGAAGGGGCCAGCGAGGGGGCCGGACTGGGCCATGATTTTCTGCGGCATATCGATCGCTGCCGTCTGCTGGTGCATATCGTGGACGTGTCCGGCTGTGAGGGACGGGACCCTGTGGCGGATTTTGACGCTATCAATCTGGAACTGAAACAGTACAGTCCCGAACTGGCGGAACGTCCGCAGATTGTCGCGGCGAATAAGACGGATATCATGTTTGACGGTTCCCTGCTGGAAGCCCTGCGGGAACATGTGGAGGCGTTGGGCTATCCGCTGTATACGATTTCCGCCGCCGCCCATCAGGGAACGCGGGAACTTGCCGGCGTCATAGCGAACCGTCTGCGGGAACTGCCGCCGGTTGCGGTCTATGAGGCGAACTATGTAAAGCGTCCGCCAAAGGTTGATATGAGCGAACCGCTGGATATTACAGTGGAGGACAACGTGTATATGATCGAAGGCCCCTGGCTCCAGAGGCTGATTGCAAATACCAATTTCGGCGACTACGAGAGCCGCAACTGGTTTGACAGAATGCTGCGGGAATCCGGCCTGTTTGACCGTCTGGACGCTATGGGAATCCGGGACGGGGATTTGGTCTCTATGTATAATCTGGAATTTGAGTACCAGCATTAAAGGAGAAAGCAAGAATGGGAATAGAAATCAGAAAACGCAGCATAGACGACGGGCAGGAGCTTTACGAGATGCTGCAAGAATTTCCCGCAGACGAAAACGGACTGCTCAACACCATGAAAGATAAATCTTACAGCGAGTATCAGGAATGGCTGAAAAAGTCCGTATGGGAATCGGAACAGACAGAGTTGATGAACGGCTGGAAAGTTCCGTCAACCGGATATTGGCTGTTTGAAGACGGCATCCCTGTCGGATTTGGTTCCGTCCGCCATTTTTTAACGGACGCCCTGCTGCAAAACGGCGGCCATATCGGGTATGGGATACGCCCGTCCGCCAGAAGCCGCGGGTTAGGGACAAAATTTTTATCTCTCCTGCTTGCTGAAAGCAAAAAGCTCGGTATCGGCAAAGCGCTGGTCACGATCCAGAATCATAATATTCCGTCGATTCGTTCCGCGCTGGCAAACGGCGGCAAAATAGAAAAAATCACCGAAGTCAAACACTATATCTGGTTTGAAACATAAAAGAAAAGTTCTGCGTGATCATGGAGGTCATGCAGAACTTTTTTATGTCTTGTTACCGCTGCCGCTGTTCCCTGGGACTGCACCCGTATACGGAACGAAACGCCCGTAAAAACACCGAATAATCTCCAAATCCCGCTTCTTCCGCCGCTTTCAGGACCGGTACGCCCTCTCGAATTTGTTCCGCCGCCTGCTGGATGCGTTTCTGCCGGATGTATTGATGCACCGTACAGCCATACGCCGCCTTGAACCGGTGCATAAGATAATAGCGGCTGAGATAAAACGTGCGGGAGAGGTGATCGATGGACAGTTCTTCATTCAGATGCCGCCGGATATACTGCGTGACCTCCTCCATTTTCGGGTCAGAACGGCCGGTGCCTTCCAGAGACGGGGAGAGCATGTCCCGATTCAGGGCGATCATCAGCTGTAATACGCAGGTATCCGCCAGCAGGTCTGCGCCGAATTCTGTGCTGACAGACGCGTCTCGAATGCGGCCGAATAAAGCGCGGTACTGTTCGCGGGACTCGCCGCGGGGACGGCATAAGTGAATATCCCCTGCCAGGTCAAAGCAGGCGGCAAGGTCTGTATGGCCGGTGCTGCGGCGGGCTAAGAAATCACGGTCAATCCACAGTACCATCCGTTCATAGACCTGGGCGGGATCAATAACCGGCTGGTGAATCATATTGCGGCCTACCAATAAAATATCCAGCGGCTGTAACTGATAGCTTTTGCCTTCGATATGATATTCCGTCCGGCCGGCCAGATGAAAGACCAGTTTATCAAATTCGTGATAGTGGTAATCCAGCTTGACCGCCCGGCTGTCGCGCAGATAAAATAACCGGTAATCTTCCCGCAGATAGCCGCGTTTGCCGATCTCGCTGCGGTCTAACATCATTACTCCTTCCCTTCAAAAGAACAGGGAGGCCCCGTCAGACCGGTCCCTCCCCGTTGTCCGTCCGTTCCGTCAGCCGCCCATAGGCGCGCCGCAGTGCGGGCAGAACTTGCTGTCGCTGATCTTGCCGCAGACCGGGCAGACAGTGCCTGCTTCTATCACGCCGTCCTCTTTCGCTTTCTCGCGGTCAGCCTGCATCGCTGTGATCTTATCCTGCGACTCTTTCACCGCCTTCATCACATCCGCGATCGCTTCCGGCACTTCGCCCTCATACTCGTTGGCATACCACTGGCCGATCTCACGATAGCGTTTATCCAGCTCGCGTTTTTCCGCTAAGATCGCCGCTGATAGTTTCGCTGTATCCGCGGCCTCTTTTGCTTTTTCAGAGGCGGTCCCGGCTACGTTTTTCGCCTTCTGCGTCAGCTCGTCAAAAAAGCTCATGCAATGATTCTCCTTTCAATTTAGGCATCTGCCAGCTTCCCGCTGTACCTGGTTTTTATTATACCGCCTTTTTCCTTTTTCTGCAAGTGCATTTCTATATTTTTACAGTCGCTTTATCGGAGCAAAACCGGCTGGAGCTGCCGTCCTGCCAGCGCCGCCTGGATGGTTTCTCCGATCAGGGAAAAATCTGCCATCAGCGAACAGGGTTTCTTTTCGGCGTCGTCCTGACCGAAGGGGACAAAGTAATAATTTTTTCTGACCAGCAGTTCGCCCAGATTTTTGGCCGTGCCGCTGAGGCCGTCGTTGGACGCCACCGCCAGCACCACAGGCCGGTCATTGCGCAGATGGGCTTTTGCCGCCATTGTGACTGCGGTATCCGTGATGCCGCAGGCCAGTTTTCCCAATGTATTGCCTGTACAGGGTGCGATCACCAGCACGTCCAGCAGTTTCTTGGGGCCGATGGGCTCCGCGTCCTTGATGCTGCTGATGACCGTATGTCCGGTAAGCCGTTCCACAGACGCAACCAAATCCTCTGCCGTTCCGAATCGGGTATTGGTGGACCGGCACGCGCCGGAGACGATGGGGATTACCGTCTCATACTCTCCGCATAATTTCTCCAACTCCGCCAGCACCTTCGCATGGGTACAGAAAGAGCCGCATATCGCAAATCCCACTCGTTCCGTTCTCAAATGGGTTCACCTCGTTCTTCCAATATATGATAGATGCTGTCCCGAATGGCCGCGGCAGCTGTACGGGGCGCGGTCTTGCCCGGCAGGCCCGGCGCGCTGATCACCTGCCGTCCCAACGCTTCCGCCGCGTGACGGTCAAATCCGCCGGGCGCGGAAGCCAAGTCCAGAAAAACGCACTCCTCTTTTGTCTCCCGCAGCCGGTCAGCATCAAACAGGAGGGCTGGTACTGTATTAAAGATCAGATCATATGCTTCCAACTGTCCGGATAACTGGCTGATCCGGATACTGGCAAAGCCACGTGCGGCGGCCCAGGCGAAGTCGCTGTATTTCCGCGCCGCAATGGTGACATCCGCGCCTAACGCCTGCAAGCGTTCGGACAGCAGGCGGCCAATTCGTCCGTAACCTGCCACCAGGCAGCGGCTGCCCGATAAAGTCCGGTCTGTGGAGGCCATGGCCAGCTGGAGCGCGCCTTCCGCCGTAGGGAGAGCGTTGGCAATCTGTGTCTCCTCACGGGCATAATAATCCAGCAGCGTCAGACCAAAATCGATCATTAGACGCGGCGCCAGTTCCTGGGTCATACCGCCCAGCAACAGCTGATTATACCGCAGTTTCGGCCATAACGTCTCTGCGTCTAACTGCGTGTCTGTCATCGGCAGGTGTAAATTTCCGCCCCGGCACACCGGCAGCGGCAGGCTCAGCAGTTCCGCCTGCAGGGCTTGATTCAGCGGTACGGGTTCGGGCGCGCCGCCCTGCTCCAGACCCCAGGTCATAACCGAAAATCCATCCTCTATCAGATACCGGGCCAGCCAGACTTGCCGCAGGTCGCCGCCCAATACGGCAGCATTTGGTTTCATACACATCCCCCCTCACGAATAGTCTATGCACCACTCCGCCGCTTGGCAACAACGTTCGTGCCGAAAGCCGGAAAAACCCCTTCCCCAGCAACTATCTGCGGGGAAGGGGTACACTATATTTTCTTAGTTCAGCACGGCTTAACCGATTTTATCGCCGTATCTTGCGACCATCGCAGCGACTTCGGCGCGGGTAGCGGTACCTTGGGGATTGATCTTGCCGTTGGAACCATTCAGGATGCCTGCGCCAACGGCCCAGCGGACAGCGGTCTGTGCGTAGGGGCTGACCGCGCCGGTGTCAGAGAACGCGCTCATATCCCCTGCGGCGGCAGGGCTTCCGGCATTGCGCCAAAGCATGGTTGCCAGCTGCTCACGGGTGATCTCGCCCATCGGATCGGTGCCGTCAGTGATTCCCTGCTCCATGGCCCAGACCATGCCCCGCTCGTACCAGGTTGCGCCGGGGTTGACGTCGGTACGGATATTGTTCATACGGGCCAGAATCGTCCAGATCATGCCGCGGCTGGTGGTGGCGTTGGGGGAGAACTGGGTGTCGGAAACGCCGCTCATCAGGTAATGCTTCCATACATAGTTCACGTTGTTATAGAACCAATCTGTGGTCCAAACGTCATTGAAGGGCATGGGCGCGGGATTGAGTACGATGCCCGAGATGCCGGGCGTGCCCAGACCGGTGAACACCTCGTTATTAGCCGGATCGGCGGGGGTTGCAGCGGAGGACGGCTCTTTCTTCTCAAACACGGCTGTCACAGTGACCTGGGCGGCAGGCATGGTGAAGGAATAGATATTGTCATCCGTCTCTCGTGTGGAAACGCCGCGGCCCCGAATGTCGGACACTTCGATGCTTTTCAGCTCATAGCCGCTGTCAGGATGCACAGACAGCGTCACACGGTCTTTATAGCTTGCATGGCGTGTTCCCGGGATCACCTCGCCGCCTGTTACTTTGGGTACCGAGATGAAATAGCTCTCCTCGTTATCTTCCTCGGCGGCCGGCTGTGTAGTTCCCGGATTTTCTTCATCGTCATCGTCCGCAGGGGTGTCGTCGGAGGTGTTACTGTCTCTCCGGGTTCTTCGTTATTTCCAGGGTCTTCGCCCTCACTGGCATCATCTTTGTCACTTCCGTTGTCTTCGCCAGTTTCGGTGTCTCCGGCGTTTTCATTGCCGTCAGCATCGGTCGAAGTATCTGGCTTCGTCTCCGTAATCACTTCTCCCGGCGTACCGGCGCTGGGATCGTTTTCAGCAGCCAGCGCGATACCGGGCAGCATCGACATAGCCATGCAGGTAGCCAGCATGGATGCCAGGAATTTTTGGTTCATAGTTTGTCCTCCTCATATGCTTTTATTTCATGTAACTTTTCCCCAGTTGGCTGGCCCCAGAGCAAAATCTCCCGCGCCCACCGGAAATATAGTTTCGCTGTTATCATACCTCAACTTGCCCCTAATTGCAAGAGGACAAAAGAAAATATTCCCGTCCAGAAGAAAGTTTTTCTTGTCAATTCTACTAAAAGCGCGAAGCTTTCGGAAGAGCAGCTTGTATCATCGGTTCCGACAGGAAAATTTCTTGCTGTTTTTGTCGAAATGTGGTAAGATCAGCTTGTCGCCATGGTCCATTCCAATCTGGAAACAGAGAGGAGGTGCGGATACATGGAGTTGCTTACTCTATTTTTAGTGTCGGTCGCGGCGAACGTAGTCAGTGACTGCCTAAGCAAGTGGCTTGATCGACACATCTAATGGCGATAAGCCCAAAACGAACCCCCGGAGCACGCCTCTCCGGGGGTTCATTTTTTGCTGGTGTGGATAACAGAATTACTTACTCTTGCTTTTCAGCATCCGTATTATAACACATTTTCTCACATCCGCGCAAGCAAAAAAACTCCCAATTTTCGTGCGTTGTTTTCAGTGATAATCACTAATATTTCTACACAAAACATTTTTTGAAAAGGGGGTTTACAAACGAGCCGGAGTGTGCTATAGTAAGATGTGAAATCAATATAGTGCCAGACACCGCCGCAGACGCGGGACATGGAACGGGGTGAGAAGCCCCACGAGTCGGTCACTGTGATGCCTCTGAAGGGAGGATAAGTCAGATACATGGGTGTTTATGGCTGCGTTCTGCCGGAACTGGAACTGCGTGTATGTTTCGGCCTCGCTGTATGACAGATCAGCGGGGCTTTATGCGTCCCAGGCTTTGACGGCTTCCGGGACGCTGATTTTTTCTCTGTGTTTCCACCGGTCCCGATGGGGCGGGATCGGGAAACAATATACCACTCCCTTTTTTCAACCGGCTCTATATGAAAAATCACCTGAACCGCCTGGATCGTGTCTCTCCAGGCGGTTTTGGTGTTTTCAAACGGGATTGGATATGCTATAATGCATTCAGACCTGCGCCAGCACTTCCCCGATAGAACCCAGGATTGTCAGGTCCGCGCCCGCGCCGAGTTCGGTTTTATTGATGACCACCAGTTTTGTTCCCCGGTAATACTGTACCAACCCCGCCGCCGGATAGACAGACAGCGATGTTCCGCCGATAATCAGCATATCAGCCTGACGGATCGCGGATACAGAGCGGTTGATGGTTTCCTGCTCCAGTCCCTCCTCATACAGAACCACATCCGGCTTGATCCGGCCGCCGCAGTCACAATGCGGAACCCCCGCGCTGTTGACGATCTCCTCCACGGAATGGAATTTTCCGCATCGTTCGCAGTAGTTGCGCAAAACGCTGCCGTGCAGTTCATAGACATTTTTGCTTCCCGCACGC
>CAMWQV010000102.1 GCA_947176425.1 uncultured Clostridia bacterium | reverse complement strand
CATTATACTGGCTATCCTGCTCAACGAAGTCAAGAACAAGTTCGCCAAGTCCTTTGTGCAGACGGGAACCTATCTGCCCTATTTCATTTCTTGGGTTATTGCGGCCAACATCTTCCTAACCTTCCTGTCCTCTGACGGCGTGATTAACAACCTCCTGATGGGACTGCATCTGATTAGTGAACCCGTCCAGTTCTTCCGCCATGGCCCTTACTTCTGGTGGATTATCGCCATTGCCAACGCATGGAAAGGCATGGGCTATAACGCCATCATTTACTTAGCCGCCGTTTCCGGCATTGAGCAGGATATGTACGAAGCTGCCGAAATTGACGGGGCGACCCGTTGGCAGCGCATCCGCTACATGACTCTGCCTGCGCTGAAGCCCACCATCCTCACGATGCTGATTCTGGCTATCGGCGGTGTCCTGAACACCGGCTATGAACAGCAACTGCTGATGAGCAATAGCTCCATTCTGGACTATGCCGACGTGTTGGACACTTACGCATACCGCTACGGCCTGCGCAACGGTATGTACTCCTTCGGTACTGCTGTCGGTCTCTTTAAGTCAGTGGTCTCCTTTATCCTGGTCATGGGAGCGAACTATCTTTCCAAGAGACTGAGCGATGACAGCACAGCGCTGTTTTAAGGAGGCAAACTATGGATATAAAAATCAAGCGGAAAGTTGTACCGTCAGACGTTGTTCTCGACGTACTCAAGGTCGTCTTCCTGACCTTCGCAGTTGTCATCTGCATCTATCCGTTCTGGAATATCTTCATCGTTTCCATCAACGATGCTACGGACGCTATGCGGGGCGGTCTGTACTTTCTGCCCCGTAAGCTAAGTTTTGCCAGCTATGCTGACATCTTAGGGCGTGAAACTTTCCAACACTCCATTCTGGTTACAATAGCCCGTACCGTTATCGGTACACCCCTGGCCGTGCTGGTGACTTCTGCCCTGGCGTATGTCATGAGCCGCCCAGAACTGGTAGGCCGCAAGCAGCTGAACCTCCTTTTCATCTTTACCATGTACTTCAGTGGCGGCATGGTTCCTTACTACATGATTCTCAAAAACCTGGGCCTGTTGAACAGCTTTTGGGTGTATATCATTCCCGGACTGCTGAGCGTCTATAATATGATCCTGATCCGCAACTACATTGACGGTATGCCGGCGGCGCTGTTTGAGTCCATGCGGATTGATGGGGCGAACGACCTGACCATTTTCTTCCGAATGGTTCTGCCCCTCTCAAAGCCCATTGTTATGACCGTTGCTTTGTTTGTGGCGATTGGACACTGGAACTCCTGGTTTGACGCTTATCTGTATACCAACTCTCAGGATTTGAAAACTATGCAGTCCATCCTGGTGGAAATCCTGAACCAGTACCAGACCTCCGAGGCGGGTGCCTCCAGCGCGGACCGTCTCAGCCAGTCCATTACCCCGGACAGTATCCGTATGGCCGCTACGATGGTGACGACCATTCCGATTATTATCATCTATCCCTTCATTCAGAAGTATTTTGTGAAGGGCATCATGCTTGGTTCTGTAAAATAAACGATTTGGAGGAAAAATGATGAAATTGAAAAAATTGTCGGCTCTGCTTCTGAGCGCAGTCATGGTCCTGTCTCTTCTGGCAGGCGGCGGCGGTTCCAATGACAATGGCGGCGGCGTTGATGCCGATGGTGTTGTGACACTGACCCTCTTCGACAAAAACTCCGGCAGTAAAACGTTCACTGATCAGGTGGCGGAAAAAATCATGGCGGACACCGGTGTTCGTCTGAGCGTAGAGAATCCCAGCGGCGACCCCGGTGAAAAGCTGAACCTGATGCTGGCTGGCGGCAACTACCCTGACATCGTTCTTATGGGGCAAGGTGAAATCGTCAACCGCTATATCGAAGCTGGCGCTCTTGTGGAACTGGATGATTATATTGCCCAGTATCCCAATATTCAAGAGATGTACGGCGAGACGCTGAAAAAAACCAGGGCGGACGATGGGCATAACTACTGGCTGGCCAACTGGTACGGCGTAGACCCGGACGCTTCTGTTGGCGTACTGATGCGCAGGGACTTTTTGGCCGAGATCGTTGGAGAGGACCGGGCAAAGAGTACGGAACCCTTCACACAGTCCGAGTATCTGGACATTCTGCGTCAGTTCAAGCAACTGCATCCAGAGGTTGACGGCAAGACCTCCATCGCCCTGTCGGTCGTTTCCAGCGAGGACGGCGGCTATGGCAGCTTAAAGGGAATGTTCGGACTGAAAACCTACTATAAAGCGCCGGATGGAACCCTTCAGCACTGGACCAAAGACCCGCAGTATATGCAGGCTATGCTCTTCATGAACGATATTGCCACCGGCGGTTTGCTGGACAAGGAGTGGATCGTTAATAAAGATGAGCAGTGGAAACAGAAACTGTCCGGCGGCTATGTATTCAGCACCTTCGGCGCGTATTGGGACACCAGCGATGTCAACACTTCTTTGTCTGCTGCCTATGGCGAAGATGCGCAGTTCTATATGTACAAAGTCGTCGCAGATAATCTGAGTGCCGACCAGACCACCTATAACGGCAGAAGCACCTTGGGCTGGGATGCCATCGGCATCACCAAGAACTGCAAAAATGTGGATGCCGCTATGAAATTGGTGAATTACCTGGTCAGCGAGGAAGGCCAGTACCTGCTGATGTGGGGTATTGAAGGCGAACACTGGACCATGGAGAATGGCGTCCATGTCCCCAAGCCTGAAATTTTGGACGGTCTGCTGAACGATTTTGACGCTACCTCCAACGAAACTGGTATCCGTAAGTGGACCTGGTTTGTTAAGAACGGATTTGGTTCCGACGGCACTCCTTACGATCTGACCACAAAGTACCAGATGGATGACACATCTACCTTTGCCAATGAGGTGATCGGCGAGTCCGACGCATGGGATACCGCTGAATTCAGCGGACTGGAGCCTGCCGGCAGCACTCCATTAGGTCTTCAGTGGCAGAAGGTAGCCGATGTTATGAACCAGAATTACAGCAAGATTGTGGAAGCCGCGGACCACAATGCAGCTACCGCAGCCTATAACAGTATGATTGACGAGATGAACGCCGCCGGTCTGGAAGCCTGCGAGGAGTATATCTCTAACCAGTATCAGGCGCGTATGGAACTTTGGAATAGTTAAGTAAATATCTGGTTTTATGCCAATCGGGGGCAGAGGATACCCTCTGCCCCCGATTTTTGATAAGCTCCTTCTGGCGGTACGAGTGGATCGCACTGGGAGAAGAATCCTATCAACAAAAGAACCAGTCAGGAGGAATACAATGACCTGTTGGAACTATATCGGGAACGGCTTCTGGCAACTGAGGGCCGGGGGAAAAAAGATTTTGAAAGCGTTTGCCTATGGAGAAAGTATAGATGGCCGCAAAATAGATACCCGCACGGCAAATTTAACGCTGGACGCAAGGGATATGGAAACCGATCAGCTGATTCTGCGCTTTGCAGGGGATGAGGGACTGTCTCTGGTAGAGCGGCTGAGCCTGTCTTCTGACGGGATGGCTTTGGCAGAATGTGAGCTTCGGAGTACAGATGGGCAGGAGACTGTGGCAACACGGCTGCTCGTTCCTCTTGTATTCTCTGCGCCTGACACAGAGGGGGGTGATGTACGTCCGGCAGTCTGGACGGATATGTGGAAGAAAATGCTGGCTGTACCTTATGACAATACCATGTGGCTGCGCTGGGAAGCGGTCCCCCTTCGGGCAGGCAGAATGAGCTGCGAACTGACGCTTCTCTACTCAGAAGAAAGTCGGGAAGGGATTCTGGTGGGAGCGCTGGATTTTGACAGATGGAAAAACGGGATAGTCTGCTCTGCGACAGATGCCGATACATTGGAGGCCCGCAGCGGCGTGGCAGACGGGAGAACCCACGATACGCAGCCCCACGGCATTCTAGCTGGCAAGGAGGTATCCTCCGCCCGTTTTGGCATACTGTACGGCAAAGACTACAGAGAACTGTTAGAGACATACGGAAATTTTTTGATGGCGGAGCGCGCTCCCATGCAGTGGGAGCATGGGGTTCCCTTTGGGTTCAACAGTTGGGCGGGACTTGCTTTCCGGCTGGATGAGGAGCGGTATGAAAGCAGCGGAAACTTTCTGAGAGACGAGTTGATGCCCAGGGACTATCAGAACCGGGGAACTACATATGTGAACTTGGATGCAGGATGGAACGTAATGAGTGCGGAGCAGTTGACGGCACAGGCGGAGCGGCTGCATCAGGCTGGACAGAAAGCAGGAATCTATGAAGTGCCGTTTGCCTTTTTTGGTCAAGATGTGGAGACAGAAATTCCAGAACTGCCCGGTCATTTTTATACGGAGATTTTGCAGCGGGATAATCGAGGATGCTTTTTGCCCCGTGTAGACGGAGCGCTTCCCTACGATGTCACGCACCCTCTGTGGAAACAGATGATGGAATGCCGGATTGACAACTTCATAAAATGGGGTTTTGACTATATAAAGCTGGATTTTATGAGTCATGGAGGCATGGAGGGGAGCCACTATGACGCAGCGGTGACAACGGGAAGGGCGGCAATCAACCAGGGATACGCCTTTTTAAGCGGACTGCTGAATGAGGAACGGATTGGCCGGCCTTTCTTTGTCAGCCTGTCAATCGCGCCGGTTTTCCCATATGGTTTTGGTCACGCCAGAAGAATATCCTGTGATGCCTTTGGAACCGCGCAGGATGTGGAATATGAACTGAACGCCCAAACCTACGGCTGGTGGCTGAACGGCAGGCTATATCAGTACAACGATCCGGACCATATCGTACTGCTGAGAAGCTTCGGTATGGAAAGAGACAGTACAGAGGGCGAAGCAAAAGCCCGCTATACTACGGCAGTGATCGGTGGTACCGTTATG
The DNA here is from genome assembly GCA_947176425.1 of uncultured Clostridia bacterium. Taxonomy (GTDB): domain Bacteria; phylum Bacillota; class Clostridia; order Oscillospirales; family Oscillospiraceae; genus Pelethomonas. Next base: position 2,207 of record CAMWQV010000102.1, on the reverse strand, counting down.
ATGCTCAGCGATGATTACGAGAATCCTAACGCAAGGGAGCGGGCGAAAAAATTTGCCGGAAACCGTGCGATCAACCGGATTGCCGCTTCGCAGGTTGCATTTACGCCTGTAGAATCTGCGCAGTCCAGCGCCTCTGCCGCCTATACAGCTGCTATTGGAGGGAAACGGTACATCGCTCTCTTTCACTGGAACAGCAAAAGGGAGACTGTGACGCTATGCGCCGAACGAGCCGGTCTGCGCAGGCAGGCTGTATATACGGATTTATGGAGCGGAAAGACCTACATCGACAAAAACGGTAAATTGCGCTGGGATGTAGCTGGTTGTGATGCACTTTTGTTGATGGAATGTGAACAGATTAGCTCAAATTGCTAAATATCAAGGGAGGAAAATGATATGCCCATTATACTGAACAGTACCAGGACACTGATTACTCTGCACACGGATCACTCGACCTATCAGATGAAGGTGGATGAACTTGGTACGCTTCTGCATACCTATTATGGGAGCAGAATTGACGAGACGGATATGTCCTATCAGGTCGGCTATATAGATCGGGGATTTTCCGGCAATCCCTACGAAAAAGGGAAAACAGACAAGGCATATTCTCTGGATGTACTGCCCCAGGAGTATAGCTGCTTCGGTAACGGCGACTATCGGGCCAGTGCTTTGCGGATACAAAACAGCGATGGCAGTCAGGCCGTTCGGCTGAAGGTAACAGGAGCTAATGTATCCCGTGGGAAGTATGACTTGGAAGGGCTTCCTGCTGTTTACGCAAAGGATGCCGAAGCGGAAACCTTGACGGTCTGTTTGGAGGATTGCTATATCGGGCTGAAGGTTGAGCTGTTTTATGGCGTACTGCCAGAGCTTGATGTGATTACCAGAACCGCAAGGATTATCAATAACGGAACGAGTCCCATCATACTGCAAAAGGCAGCAAGTATGAGCCTGGACTGGCAGTCTGGAGATTTTGAGTGGCTGACTTTCTATGGACGGCACGCGATGGAACGGAATTTACAGAGGATGACAGTAGGTCATGGCAATCAGTCTATTGGCAGCGTCCGAGGCACCAGCAGCCACCACTACAATCCTTTCTCTATTCTTTGCGAGAAAGAAACCAGTGAAAAAAGCGGCAGCTGCTGGGGATTCTCTTTCGTCTATAGCGGCGAGTTCTTGATGGAAGTGGAGAAAGATCAAGCAAACCAGACACGGTTTGTTTGCGGCATTCATCCTGATAATTTTTCCTGGACGTTGGAGACAGGGGAGAACTTCCAGACACCGGAGATCATGATGGTCTACAGCGGTAATGGCTTTGGTTCGATGAGCCGCAGCTTCCATAAAGCGATTCGGGATCATATCTGCCGGGGGGAGTGGGCGCATAAACGCCGTCCGGTACTCATCAACAACTGGGAGGCCACCTATTTTGACTTTACCGGCGACAAGCTGGTTTCTATTGCCGAAGAATCTGCCAGCTTGGGGATTGAGTTGTTTGTCATGGATGACGGCTGGTTTGGCAAGCGGGATGATGATAATTCCGGTTTGGGTGACTGGTTCCCCAATGAGAAGAAGCTGGGCTGTACGTTGAGAGAATTAGGAGAACGTATCACGGCGACAGGGATGAAATTTGGCCTTTGGTTTGAGCCGGAGGGACTTTCCGAGGACAGCGACCTGTACCGGCAGCATCCAGAATGGGCTGTTCAGGTTCCGGGACGAAAGCCAGATCTAAGCCGGAACCAACTCATGCTGGACTTCTCTCGTGATGATGTTCAGGACTATATCATGAAACGGATGAGCGATATACTCTCTAACGCTCCCATCAGCTATGTCAAATGGGATATGAATCGCAGCATCTGCGATAAGTATAGCGCGGCCCTGGATGCCGCCCATCAGGGAGAATTTTCCCACCGGTATATTCTGGGCCTTTATCATGTCCTGGAAACGCTGATACAGACCTTTCCCCACGTTTTGTTTGAAGGATGCAGCGGCGGCGGCGGACGGTTTGACGCTGGTATGCTCTACTATACTCCGCAGATTTGGTGCAGCGACAATAGTGATGCAATCAGCCGCCTGGACATTCAATACGGTACATCCTTCGGCTATCCCGTCTCCACGATGGGAGCGCACGTCTCCGCCGTCCCCAATCATCAGACTGGCCGCGTGACACCTTTGGAGACACGGGGATGCGTTGCAATGGCTGGTACATTTGGGTA
>CAMWQV010000101.1 GCA_947176425.1 uncultured Clostridia bacterium | reverse complement strand
AGAACAACGCGGCAATGCCGGTCATCATGATAACAAGCTGACATAGCTCACTATATGTAACCATAGCCATCCCCCCTTTCCGGGGGAATAGGAATTCCCCCTGTCATGGGGGACTAACCGCCTGCCTCTTGTGCAGCGCACCCATCCGGCCTCACCTTTACGGGTTGGCGCTATGATTATACGATACCCGTCGCCTTTTGTCAAATTATGCCGTCTGATTGCCGGTGTAAAATAAATATCGGGAAAACGGAAGACTGAGACAGCAGCAGAGCAGAATGGAGGAAGAATTTCCGGCTTAAAGGAATCTTAAACGTATCTTATAGAGAAAGCGTCTTGCGGGTGCGGGCGGAATGGAGTATAGTGTGTACTAGAACGATTGATACAGTTCGGCAGAAAATCAAGGAAAAGGAGTGACAAAAAGACATGACAATGAGTATGGGAATGCTGCTGGGCGGCATCATATTTTTATTTTGCTCGATATATACGGCGGCGCTGCTGCTGCGGAGATAGGAGGTCATAAGCGATGCTGCAACTCAACTATCGGGATTCCCGGCCGATCTACGGGCAGATTAAGGACGGCATACGGAAACTGATCGTCACGGGGGCGCTGGAGCCGGATGAAAAACTGCCGTCGGTGCGGGCGATGGCCATGGAACTGGCGATCAATCCGAATACGATCCAGCGGGCCTACGCGGAGCTGGAAACGGAAGGATTTTTGTATTCAGTACCGGGAAAAGGCAGTTTTGCGGCTTTGCCGGAAGAAACGTTAACAGCGAGGCGTCAGGAGCTGCTGGCGCGTCTGAACGAACTGCTCGCAGAATTACGCTGCCTGCGGTTCACGGATGAAGAAATATTGTCAGCCGTAAAGGAGGGTTTGAAGCAATGATAGAAGTCAATGGGGCGGTAAAAACATTTGACGGGTTCCGGGCGCTGGACGGCGCGACGATTACGGTACCGGACGGCGGCGTCTACGGCCTGGTGGGCCCCAACGGCGCGGGGAAGTCCACGATTATCCGCCATCTCACCGGCATTTACGCGCCAGACAGCGGGGACGTGCTGGTGGAGGGAGAGCCGGTGTACGAAAATCCGGAGAAAAAAGCCTTAATCGCCGCCATTCCCGACGACTGGTTTTATTTCCAGTCCGCCACCATACGGGATATGATGCGGTTTTACCGGGGGTTTTATCCGAACTTCGATATGGACCGGTACGAAAAATTCAAGGACGTATTCGCTCTGTCCGAAAAATCCCCCATCCGCCGCATGAGCAAGGGGATGCAGAAACAGGCGGCGTTTTGGCTGACGATGTGCTGCCGCCCCAAGTACCTGATTTTAGACGAACCGGTGGACGGTCTGGACCCGGTGATGCGGCGGCAGGTGTGGAGTCTGATGATGAACGATGTCTCCGAATACGGCACAACGGTTCTGGTCTCCTCCCACAACCTGCGGGAATTGGAGGACGTGTGCGACCATGTGGGCATCATGAACAAAGGAAAAGTCCTGCTTCAGCGCAGCCTGTCGGATTTGCAGGAGAATATCGTGAAGCTGCAGGCCGTCTGGAAACCCGGCGAGACGCCCGTCCTGCCCAGGGAACTGGATATACTGCATACGTCTCATGTGGGCCGCGTGTACACGTATATCGTCCGGGGCACCGCCGCCGCTGTTCTCGAACGCGTCCAGAGTTTCGCGCCCCTCATGGCCGAAGCCCTGCCGCTGTCGCTGGAGGAAATCTTTATTTATGAGTTGGGAGGTGAGCAGTATGCAGTCAAAGAGATCATTCTTTAACCGCACGCTCTTTTTCAAAAATCTGTCCCGGTTCTGGCCGCTCTGGGGCGGGCTGTCCGCCATCGCGGCCCTGATGCCCCTGTATCTGCTGCTGGAGCTGCTGACCAGCAATGTGCGTCCGGACAGCTTCGACATGGCCGAAGGTCTCTATTCCCTCGTGACCGAAGCCGCCCCCCCTTTCATCTTTGCCTACGCTGTTTTATGCGCCGCCCTGGTCTGGAGCTATCTGTGTTTCTCCCGGGCCGTGGGACTTATGCACACCCTCCCCGTTGACCGTACCTGCCTGTTTGTCACCAATACCCTGTCCGGTCTGACGATGATGCTTCTGCCCTTCGTGTCCGTGGGCGGGCTGACCTGCCTGATTGCGCTGTGCTGGGGGTTTCTGTCCCCGCTGGCGGTCCTGCACACGGTTCTGGCGGTGCTGTGCCTGATCTCCCTGTTCTACGGCCTCGCCACCTTCTGCGCCATGCTCACAGGGCATCTGGCCGCGATTCCGGCGCTGTATCTGCTGCTGAATTTTCTGGCCGCCCTGCTGGAAAATCTGGTGGGGATTTTAGGCAGCGGGTTCTGGCTGGGCGTGCGGAGCATGGAGACGGAGCATTTGCTGTTTCTGTCCCCGCTGCTGGAGATAAAAGAGGTTTTTCAAAGCTATCATCTCTATGAGGAGGACTACTGGCCCGACCTGTCCGGCCATGTGACCTGGACCGCCGTCGTCCGAAAGGCGGAATTGGTGGATGGCCATGAGTATATGCTGGTGGGCCTGGACGGTATGGGGGCCGTTCTGCTGTACGGTCTGGCCGGAATAGCCCTGATTGTCCTGTCCTGGCTCCTGTACCGCAGACGCCAGAGCGAACGCGCGGGAGACGTGGCGGCCTATGTCCCCCTGCGTCCGGTTTTCCGGTTCGGCGCCGCCGTCCTCAGCGCGCTGTCCCTGGGAATCCTGCTCTATCAGTTCTTCTGGGACGCGTTCTTCGGCGGGCGTCTGAACTCGCTGTTCCAGTTCGTCCCCGCCGTCATCTGCATGTGTCTCGGCGGCCTCATCGGGTATTATATCGCGTCCATGCTGCTGGAAAAATCCCTCCGGGTTTTCCGCGGCAGTCTGAAAGGCGCGGCTGTTATCTGCGCGGGGGTTCTGGCCCTCTGCACCGTCCTGAAGCTCGACCCCTTCCGTATGGTGAACCGCATCCCCGAACTGGACGAAATTCAAACCCTCAGTTTCTACACCGACGGCGGCGACCTCTATTTTACCCCCGGCGATTCCGAAGAAGCCCGGCAGTGCGCGCGGCAGGTGCTGGCAATTCATCAGGCGCTCCTGGACCGCAAAGACGAACTTGCCGCCCTGACCTGGGACGATTACAACCGCGCCTGGAGGGATGACGGACCGGGCAGCCGCGTGCGCAATACCAGCTGTTATTTTGAGTACCAGCTGAAAAACGGCGGCACGATTTCCCGCAGGTACCAGTATATTGTGGCCGAGACCCGTATCAAGGACCCCGACGCCATCGACGGCAAAATCTCCGCGCTGCTCAACAGCGAGACCGTGCGTCTGGACCGCGTCCGCGTGCCCAGTGACGGCACCTTCCTCCGGCTGGATCTGTACGGCCTCTCCAACGCCGAACTGGAAGGCCCTGACGCCGAATATGTGTATCAGGCCCTCCTCCAGGACGCCAAAGAAGGAAATATCGCCAACCAATACTGGTGGTACGGCGATACGAGTGACACCGGAGTCCCCATCTATAATACCTATATCGAAGTCGATTACACCATCCGCGACTACGGCCGCAATGCCGTTGAATACGTCAGGAGCAAAAACGTTCCCATCTCGGAATCTATGGCCTATACCTTGCAGGCCCTCCTTGATACCGGCACGATTTCTCAAGACGATATCCATCACTGGCAGCAGGAATATGACCAGTATTCCTACGGCGGCTGACGCTTTCCCCAGGGTCTGTCCCCTTTCCCGGACAGACCCGCTTTTTTTCGCCGGTTTCTCTTGCATCTTTGCCCGGTTATCGGTTATAATAGGGTACAAAGAAATACGAAGAAGGAGGGGACGCTGTGGCAAAAACAAACCGGAAGTCGAAAGACAGCGTGTTTACATACCTGTTCCGGCAGCCCGAATATGCCCGCCTGCTGTATCTGGCCCTGCACCCGGAGGACGGGGATGTTTCAGAAGCCGACTGCAAAATTATTACGCTGGAAAATATCGTCACCACAGGCCAGTACAATGACCTCGGGATGCAGGTGCGGGGACGGCTGATGATTCTGATTGAAGCGCAGAGTACGTTTGCAGTCAATATCGTCCTGCGCCTGCTGCTGTATCTGGCGGAAACGTACAACGAATACATTCATGACCATAAATTGAATCTGTATTCTGTAACCCCGGTACAAATCCCCCGTCCGGAACTGTATGTGGTTTACACCGGGAATAAGAAAAACGTGCCGGATACGGTGAATCTGTCAGAGCTGTTTTTCGAGGGCGCCGGCGATGCGGAAGTAACGGTACATATCCTGCGCCGCGGGAAAGATATGGATATTCTGGAACAGTATGTACAGTTCTGCAAAATCATGGACGAACAGCGGAAGCTGTACGGCTGGTCGCTGAAAACCATGGAGGAAACCATTCGGATTTGTCTGGAACGGAACATATTGGCGCCGTTTCTGCGGTTGAGAAAAAAGGAGGTTATGGATATTATGAGCGTTTTGTTTGATGAGAAGCTTGCTCAGGAACTGCATGATCAAGAGGTGCGGCAGGAGGGCCGGGAAGAGGGCCGGGAAGAGGGCCGGAAAGAAGGACGGGAAGAAGGACGGAAAGAAATCATATCACAAATGGCGAATCTTTCGATGGCGTTGGCAGAGGCGGGGCGTGTCAACGAACTGCATCTGGCATTACAAGACCCGGCGCTTTGCCAGCGGCTGCTGGAAGAATTTAACCTATAACTTATTTTAGGAGGCGCAGGCCATGAGTAACCGCGATATGTGCATTTCGGTTATCAACAGTATGGAGGAATGGCAGCTGAAAAGCATCCTTGAGATGCTGCGGGCCGTGAAAGGCACAATGGATCAGCTGGAATCAGGCGTGCTTGAAACAAGGGAGCTGCTTTCTATCCCAGGAATGGGTGAAAAGCTGACGGAGGGAAAGGGCACCCCGCTTTCCGAATGTGTCCCGGAAAGCGAAGTTGACTGGTAATGTATGCCATTGTCTACACAAAGACGGCAAAAAAGGATATCCCAAGGCTGAAAACGGCCCGTTTGGATGGAAATGCTAAAGAATTGATTGCCGTAATCCGTGAAAATCCCTATCAGAACCCGCCGCCGTATGAAAAGCTGGCAGGGGATTTGAAGGGCCTCTATTCCCGCCGGATCAACGGACAGCACAGACTTGTCTATGAGGTGTTCGAGCGGGAGCAGACAATCAAAATCGTTTCGCTATGGTCGCATTATGAACGGTGACGGCTGCTGGAAGAATTTAACTTATAACTGATTCCCGGTAAACTGCACCAGGAACGCGTACACGGTACGGAGCATGTCCAGGTCGCAGAGGCCGAGCATTCTGTTGATTGCCTGAATCAGCTGTGTTTTATTCACCGGCGAACCCTCCTGTCGAATTTTCGGATAGCCTGGGCTGGTCCCAGTCAAAAGCGGGGCTGAGGCTTTGAAGAACGTCTTTCACATTGGGCGGCAGCAGAGCGGTTTGGCGGCTGTGTTCCTGACGGACCCGGTAGACACGCTGGAAATTGCTGGCAACCACGCTGTTGAACGTTTCGGAATCCATTAGGGACCATTCGTACAGCTGCCCCGGCGAACCCACAATGCGCTGTACGGCGCCGGGCAAACGCCGGAACTCTTTTTCGGACTCATACGCGCTGTTGGACGCGGCTTTCCGTACCAGTTCCCAGGCCTGTCCGGAATCCAGCCCGCCGCTGGATACCAGCTGATACATGGCGTTTTTAATCGCGCCGATGTGGGGCGGGAAACCCTTGGTGTCCGCGGCAATAAACGCTTTCACCGCGGCGGCTACCAGCGCGGCGTCGTCCCCGGCGAACATCTCCGTCCACAGCAGCAAGGTCTGCCGCATGTCCGGCGCGCTGGGACCCGTGTAGAACTGCGGGTACGCGGTCTTCAGGATTTCCATAATGACCGCCGTTTCCTTTCTGGTCATAACGTCCCCTCCTCCCGTTCCAGTTCTTCCGCCAGGTCCAGCCAGCTGTTTTTCTGCTGCTGGCGCGGCGGCTGTTTTGCCAGCTTGTCCCAGACGATCCCCTGCCAGCCGTTGGCCATGCACAGCCGCAGTAAATCCGCTACCGCCGCCTCTCCATAACATGCAGTATATTGATCCAGCTGCGACAGCAGCGCTTTGAACCCGGTGGGCCGGTATGCCTGCCGGCGTTCTGTTTTGTACGCCAGCCAGTCTGTTACCGCCGCGGTCAGTTCGCCGCCCCACTGCTTTTCCGGGGGGATAACAGGGGGTTTGCTCTTTGTCTCTGTCTTGGTCTGTTTCTTATTAGGGGTACGGTTTTCGGTACGGTTTATGGCGCGGTTTGCGGTTTCCACAAGCCGGTATTCCGTAGCTTTGCCCTTCCTGCCGGTCCGCACCTCAATCAGACCCGCCTCCGCCAGCATCTCCCGCGCGTGATACGCCGTCGTTTTGTTGGACGTTCGCACCAGCACCGCTAACTGCCGGCTGTCAATCCCCGCCCACTCCGGCCAGCCCCGGCGATTGAACAGATGCAGCAGGCCGTAATACAGAATCACCGTCTTGTCCGGCGGATGCGCCTCCTCTATCCACTGGTTGAAGCGGTTGATATAGTCTATGTACGTCATAGTTTTCTTTGATCCTTTCTGCTTTTTTGTGAAATCGACGGATATTGGAATTAAAAATTGTGCAGTCTTACAAAAATAAAAATACTTAGAAAAAACAGTTGAACATATTTGAAGAATGTGGTACCATATCCTCAGTCAAGATACATCGACACAAAAAACCGAAGTCCTTTGACTTGCTTACAGGATACACCAACTAATTAGACTTTGCAAGCATAATTTGACAAAGGAGTTTAACTTCATCGGTTTGCACAAAAAAGAGAGGTGAAAATTGTGTTTTATGACCTGTATCTCCAGCTGTGCCGGGAGAAAAAAATCAGTCCCACCCGCGCCGCAATCGAAATCGGCATCAGCAAAGCCACGCCGACTACGTGGAAAAAACGCGGCCTGACCCCGCAGGGCGAAACATTGGGCAAAATCGCCAGCTATTTCGGCGTGACAGCCGATTACCTGCTGGGCGGTTCGGGAAAAAACGAGGAGAGCCGTA
>CAMWQV010000100.1 GCA_947176425.1 uncultured Clostridia bacterium | reverse complement strand
GAATAAGCACCTCAGCGAAAATACCCCTGTTGCCACGGATGTGGGACAGCATCAGATGTGGGCCGCCCAAAACCTCATCTTCCGCCGCAGCCGCCGGTTTCTCTCCAGCGGCGGACTGGGTACGATGGGTTTCGGTATGGGCGCGGCAATCGGCGCACAGATCGGCACCCAGGAGCATTCTGTTCTGGTTACCGGTGACGGCAGCTTCGGCATGTGCCTCAATGAACTCGCCACCGCTGTGACCTATCATGTCCCTATGGTCGTTTTAATCCTGAACAACGGCGTACTCGGCATGGTACGGCAATGGCAGACCCTCTTTTTTGACAAGCATTATTCCAATACGATCCTGGGCCGGAAGACCGATTTCGTCCGTCTCGCGGAAGCGTTCGGCGCACAGGGCGAGGCCGTTACGTCTCTGGAGGAACTTGACCTTGCCCTTACCCGCGCCTTTGACTCGGACGGCCCCTATGTGATCGACTGCGCCATTGATAAAGATGAATTTGTCCTGCCGATGCTGCCGCCGGGCGGTTCGATGGATGATATCATTGTAAAGGTGGGTGATTGAGATGAAACAGTATATTGTGGCTGTGCTGGTGCGGAACCAGTCCGGCGTGCTGAACCGCGTCACCAGTATGTTCCGGCGCAGGCAGTTCAATATCGATATGCTGACTGTGTGTGAGACGGAATCGCCGGATTATTCCCGTATTACCGTGCGTTTCCACGGCGACCCAAGAACAAAACAGCAGCTGATCGACCAGCTGTACAAGCTCCCCATCGTCTGCTCCATCCAGGAACTGAAACCGGACAGCGCTGTATGCCGGGAACTGCTGCTGCTGAAGGTCGCTAACGAACCCAATACCCGCAGCGATATTCTGGCGGCGGTGGAAGCCTATGAAGGCAAAAGCGTGGACTATACCAGAGATTCCATCGTCATCCAGCTCACCGGCGACACGGGCAGGATCAACGCGTTTATTAATCTCATGCGCGATTATAACATTTTGGAAATCTGCCGTACCGGGGTCGTGGCCCTGGAACGCGGCAGCGGTACAATACGTCAGGAGGCAAACTCCTAAGATCATTTTTTAAGTGAGGTAATTTGTTATGGCAAGAATTTTTTACCAGCATGACTGCGACCTGCAAAAGCTGAACGGCAAGACCGTTGCGATTATCGGCTACGGCTCCCAGGGACACGCCCACGCCCTGAACCTGAAAGACAGCGGCGTGAATGTCATTGTCGGTCTGTATGAGGGCAGCAAAAGCTGGGCAAAGGCTGAAAGCCAGGGTCTGAAAGTCATGACCTCCGCGGACGCTGCCAAAAACGCCGACATCATTATGATTCTCATCAACGATGAAAAACAGGCCAAGCTCTACAAAGAGAGCATTGAGCCGAATCTGACCGAAGGAAAAACGCTGGCGTTCGCCCACGGCTTCAATATCCACTTTGGCTGCATCAAGCCTCCCAAAAACGTGAACGTCATCATGATCGCGCCTAAAGGCCCCGGCCATACGGTGCGCAGCGAGTATCAGGCCGGAAAAGGCGTGCCGTGCCTGATTGCCGTGGAACAGGACGCCACCGGCGACGCGTGGGATATCGGTCTGGCTTACGCGCTGGGAATCGGCGGCGCACGGGCAGGCGTGCTGGAAACCACCTTCCGCACGGAGACGGAGACAGACCTGTTCGGCGAGCAGGCGGTGCTGTGCGGCGGCGTGTGCGCTCTCATGCAGGCGGGCTTTGAGACGCTGGTGGAAGCCGGTTACGATCCCAGAAACGCTTACTTTGAATGCATCCATGAGATGAAGCTGATCGTTGACCTGATCTATCAGAGCGGCTTTAAGGGAATGCGCTACTCCATCTCCAACACGGCTGAGTACGGCGACTATATTACCGGCCCGAAGCTCATTACCGCCGAAACCAAAAAGACCATGAAGAAAATCCTTCAGGATATTCAGGACGGCACGTTTGCGAAGGACTTCCTCCTGGATATGTCCGCCGCAGGAAGCCAGGTCCATTTCAACGCTATGCGCAAGCGTGCGCAGGAACATCCCTCCGAAATCGTCGGAGAGGACATCCGGAAGCTCTACAGCTGGAGCGATGAGGATAAACTTATCAATAACTGATACCATTCAGCGAGGGGGCATATACTCCCTCGCTGACGGTGCATTTTTATCAGGAGGAAAGCGCTAATGATGAAAAGTGATTCTCTCAAGCTGGGCCCGCAGAACGCGCCCCACCGTGCCCTCTATCACGCGCTCGGCTTGACGGAAGAAGAAATCAGCCGTCCGCTGGTAGGCATTGTCAGCTCTTATAACGAGATCGTACCCGGCCACATGAATATTGACAAAATCGTAGAGGCGGTGCGGCTGGGCGTGGCGATGGCGGGCGGCACACCTGTCGTCTTTCCCGCAATCGCTGTCTGCGACGGGATCGCAATGGGACATGTGGGCATGAAATACTCCCTTGTGACACGGGATCTGATTGCCGATTCTACGGAGGCTATGGCCCTCGCTCATGGTTTCGACGCGCTGGTCATGGTCCCCAACTGCGATAAGAACGTACCCGGTTTGCTGATGGCCGCCGCACGGCTGAATTTACCTGCCGTATTTGTCAGCGGCGGACCAATGCTGGCCGGGCATATCGACGGCGGAAAGACCAGCTTTTCCACTATCTCAGAGGCCGTGGGACAGTACAATGCCGGTAAAATTTCCGAGGAAAAATTGCGGGAATATGAGTGCAAGACCTGCCCTACCTGCGGTTCCTGTTCCGGCATGTACACCGCAAACTCAATGAACTGTCTGACCGAGGTGCTGGGAATGGCACTGCGGGGCAACGGTACCATTCCGGCTGTGTACTCCAGCAGAATCGAACTGGCAAAGCATACTGGAATGGCTGTAATGAAGCTGATTGAAAAGAATATCCGTCCGCGGGATATCATGACCCGTGAGGCTTTCGACAATGCCCTGACTGTGGATATGGCTTTGGGCTGTTCCACAAACAGTATGCTCCATCTGCCCGCTATCGCCCATGAGTGCGGGATTGAGATTAATCTGGATATCGCCAACGGCATCAGCGAAAAAACGCCCAATCTCTGCCACTTGGCCCCCGCCGGACGGACGTATGTGGAAGAATTGGATGAAGCTGGCGGCGTATACGCTGTGATGAATGAGCTGAGCAAGAAAAACCTGCTTCACACCGGCTGTCTGACTGTGACCGGAAAAACCGTGGGCGAGAATATCGCGGGCTGCGTCAACCGGAACCCCGATGTCATCCGGCCTATCGAAAATCCGTACAGCGAGACCGGCGGCATTGCTGTCCTGCGGGGAAACCTTGCCCCGGACGGCAGCGTAGTAAAGCGCTCCGCCGTTGCGCCGGAGATGCTGGTGCATGAAGGTCCGGCGCGGGTGTTTGAGTGCGAGGAAGACGCCCAGGCCGCTATCAACGCAGGGAAAATTAATCCCGGCGACGTGGTTGTTATCCGCTACGAGGGGCCGAAGGGCGGTCCCGGTATGCGGGAAATGCTCAATCCCACGTCCGCCATTATGGGAATGGGACTGGGCAGCAGCGTGGCCCTGATTACCGACGGACGGTTCAGCGGCGCGACCAGGGGCGCGTGCATCGGGCATGTGTCGCCGGAAGCAGCCAGCGGCGGTCTGATCGGCGTGGTGCAGGAAGGCGATATCATCAGTATCGATATTCCCGCCAATAAATTGGAACTGAAAGTCGATTCGGATGTGCTGGAGGCGCGGCTGAAAGACTGGACGCCTAAGAAAAAAGAACTGTCCGGTTATCTCAAACGTTATGCCGCGCTGGTTTCCAGCGGTGCGTCGGGGGCGGTCCTGAACTGATATGGAACTGACTGAATTAAGTATTCGCCTGCGGACGCTGGCTGTGTTCCGTCATGTTTTATCCGATCCGGTTATAGAAAGCCTCTGCACCTATCTGGACTGTATGGAGAACGGCTTTCCGCAGATGACGGCGTCGTCTTATGCGGAATTCGTCTCCCGGCTGTATGAATCCGAGCTGGGAGATCTGGGCCGGCATGTCCAGAGAGTGGTGGAGGAGGATGAAAACGTCTATATCCGCACGGTCGGACAGGGGCAGGAACCCCCGGAATATATGCGGCATTGTGTGGAGATGGAACTGGAGACTTTACAGGGCGCGGCAAATCTGGTACCCTGGATGCTCCAGTTTGGTTTGGAGGGCATCCCCCTGCCCGATTTCGGCACGACGCCGGTCAATTTGTCCGAATGCTACCACAAACGGGTGAAAAACGTTGGACAGTTCGGTTACGGCATTTACGCACGGCACCATATGTTTTATCTGAACGCAAAGGGTAAAATTGTGCCGGTACTCCATCCGGACCCCACACGTCTGCACGACCTTGTGGATTACAAGCGGGAACAGCAGATTATTTGGGACAACACCAAAGCGCTGCTGGCCGGAAAGCCTGCCGCCAATATCCTTCTGACCGGCGACGCAGGGACCGGTAAATCCTCTACCATCAAAGCGGTCGTGAACGAGCTGTACCAGGAGGGACTGCGCATTCTGGAAATCCGTAAGGAACAATTGCGGGATATTCCCAGTATTTTAGACGAGCTGTCTGTCAATCCGCTGAAATTTATTCTGTTTATTGACGATCTGTCCTTCCAGAAGAACGACGACAATTACAGTTCCCTGAAAGCGGTACTGGAAGGGTCTGTGTCTACGAAATCACAGAATGTAGTCATCTATGCCACCAGCAACCGGCGTCATCTAGTCAAGGAGAGCTTCTCTGACCGTGAGGGAGACGATATCCACCGCAATGACACCATGCAGGAGATTCTGTCGCTTTCAGAACGGTTCGGCATTCATATCACCTTCCAGAAGCCGGACAAAGCCACGTATCTGGATATTGTACATCATCTAGCTGACACAGCCGGGGTGCAGACAGACCGGGACGAGCTGGACATCCTGGCAGAACGGTTTGCCCTGGGACGCGGCGGGCGTTCTGCACGGGCGGCGCGGCAGTTCGTGGACAGCTTCACCGTTTAACCGCCATAATTCCAAAACAAAAAGGGTGCTGTCCGTCCGGCAGCACCCTTTTCTGTTATTGAATTACTTTGTAAATGTAATCGCTGATTTCCCCACATACCGCATAGATTCCGCGGCTGTCCTTCGCGGCACTGGCCCCTACGGTCAGGACCACGACGCCATCCCCGGCAAAAGGATCGTAAGAGAAGAAATTATAGACCCCATACGCACTGCCAGTATGGTAATACAGACGGTCACGTCCATAGATATGATCCTGGGAGCGCAGCGGCAGGGCCTGATAAGTGCCGTCCGACAGCTGGGTCTCATTGCGGGTCTCCATCAATTCAACAGACTCTGCTTCCATCAGACGCATGCCCTCATAACAGCCGTCATTGACCAGCAGTGTTATGACTTTTCCCAGATCCGCCGCGCTGATGGTCAGTCCGCCTGCAAATGAGACCCCCGTCTGTCCGGGATAGTCCCCCCGGACAAAGGTTTTCTGTTTGGATACGCTGCTGCCTACGCTTCCGTCATGATAATACAATGTCGTCAGAAGGTCCGTATTTTCGATACAGCCGCCGTCAAAAGACGCGTCAATCTCCATAATATTCCACAGTTTTTCATTCAATATCGTATCCAGATACTTGTCCGCAGCCAGCTCCAGCGTCATACCGAGCACAGCAAAACCGTAGTTATTATAGCCCCAGGAACTGATTGCGCCGGGTTTCCCGGATGTGAAGCAGGTGGAACTGCTCAGCGTCGATTTGACTGCATTATAATTGCGGGAAGCATTGCTGTAGTCACAGATCGAAGATGTGTGGGACAGCAGACTGCGGATTGTAATAGGTGTGTCGGGATACTTTGGATTTTTGATGCGAACACCCCAATAGCTTCCAATATCTTGGTCAAGATCAATGACGCCTTCCTCCCGCAGCAGCATCGCCGCTATTCCTACCGCAACTTTCGAGATCGACGCAACACGAATCTTGTATTCCGGCGTCATGACAGCGCTGTCTTTGGTCGCCCAGCCGTATGTATAGCAGTCAGTTACCCGTCCATTTTCCACGACTGCCGCCTGTAATCCGACTGCGCCGTATTTTGAGGCGGTTTTATCAATCAGCAGCTGAATATCGTCGTGATTGTCCTGACTGGAGCTGACCGCTATTTTTGCGCTCATCTGGGTTGTGAGCGTCATTGCCACCGGCTCTTCCTTCTGATAGGCAGACAGCGCTGTCAGCACCTGCGCCAGCTGTGCGCGTGTGACCGGCAGGCCAGGGTGAATCGTATTTGATACCATGCCAGAAAATAGACGGTTCTCCAAGGTCCACGCCATTGGCAGGCAGGCATAATCGGGAACATCCGCGCCGTCAGTATAAGCGGAAAGCTGTTCGTCATAGGTACGGTCATCCTCAAAGCCCGTGAAGCGGTAGAGCAGAACCGCCAGCCGGGTCCGTGTGACCGGTTCCAGCGCGTTCAGACGCCCGTCATTGCCGCCTGCAACAATGCCCGCGTTATAAGCCCAGGATACGGCGTCCGTGTACCAGGAACCGGCGGGAACGTCCGGAAACGTGCCTTCATAAGCGGGCGCCGGTTCGCCGCTCATACGGTGCAGAGCGGTCAGGACAGAAGCCAGCGTTACCCAGTCGTCAGGGCAGAAGCACTCGCTGTCAATGCCGGAAAGGATGTTTTCATGTACCGCATAAGAAATGCAATCAACAGCAGGCGCGTCTTGCGAAACATCGGAAAATGTCACGGTACGGATATCCTCCAACGTCAGCGGCTGGACTTCCTCTCGTTCTGCTTCCGGAACATCCTCCGGTTCAATCTCTGCTGCTGTCAGCGTCTCTGCACCGGCAGAAACCGGACTGCCGGTCTCATTGGTTTTCGATTGGGAGTTCATAAACAGCGCTGTTCCTATACAACAGGCAAAAGCAAGGGTCACTAATAATTTTTTCATAACTGCGGCTCCTTTTCTATCTTTTGCTTTTTCTACAGGATTATAGCTTTTTTTTTCGTTTCTGTCAAATTTTTCTCCCAATCCCGTCTGCGGCCTGCAACAGCAGCTTTATCTGTTCATATGCCATAGTAT
>CAMWQV010000099.1 GCA_947176425.1 uncultured Clostridia bacterium | reverse complement strand
CCCTCGTAAAGCAAGTCAAATATGACATCCAGCATCCCGCGATAGAGACGGCAGCGGCTGTTATTGGGACTTTTGGAAAACACGTCTTTATCCAATGCATAGTTGATGACGGGACAGACGCCGCAATATGGTTGATATACACAGCCGCAGCATTCCGGAAGACTTTCCAGGACAGACGCTGCACAGGCAGTTTTGCAGACAGGACTGTCTATCAGCTCGTCATACGAGTTATCAAGCGTACCCAGCCTGAAAGCGGTATCACCCATTTCCGCAAGCATCCGGCCTTCGTCGCAGGTATAGACATTTCCGTCGTGATAAAACGCCATCTGTCCAACTGACGCGCCGCAGGGAGAACGCAGTTCCATATAATTGACCGCCTCGCCCTCCAGAATTTTGCATAAAAAGATTTTCGCGTGACCTTCTGATAGGAAATATCCTGCTCGATTGACTTCCAGCAGATAACAAAGACATTCTCTGTAAAACGCGGTGAACTGTTCCGGCGAATATCCAATCTCCTGCCACTGTGAACTAGCCGCGCCCAGCGGTGTCAGCGGGCGAATAAACAGGGAGGACAGCCCCATATCTACATAGGAATCGATCAATTCCCGTGCCTTTCCTAATGTCATGCGAGTCGTTGTTTCAATCGCTCCCAGCTCAATCCCGAAATCTCTGACTTTTGAGATATTTTGGGCCAGCAGGTCAAAAGAACCCGCGCCGCTGCGCATAGGCCGGTTTCTGTCGTGCAGATCCTTACTGCCGTCCAGCGATGTGGAGAGGGAGATATGATGTTCTTTTATGAACGCAAGCATGGAATCGGTCAGCAGGGACAGATTGCTGACAAGTGAGAACATCACCTCCTTATGGCACAGCCGCTGTTCAGCGCGGGTCACTATGTATTGGATTACTTCAAAGTTCCCAAGAGGTTCGCCGCCCTGAAACTCAATATTGACCGAACTGCTTGGAGAAGCAGATACAATATCCAATGCTTTTTCTGCCATTTCAGGTGTCATACGTCCGCAGGATGCTGCATCGCCGTTCCTTGCCTGACAATAAACACAGTTTGCATTGCACCAGCCTGTCACAACAAAAATAAATAAGGACGTGCCGGAAAAGAGGTATGTCTTTGAAAGTCTGGCCATCTCCTGCGCTCTGCGGAGAAAGAACTCCTCATCGCCATCGTAGAGAAACATCTTTCCCGCAAGCAGATCATATTGACCGGACTCTCTGGTCAGCTGTCCCTTAGAAAGCAGGGAAAACTCCTCCGGACTGATAAAGGCATAACAGCCAAGATCATTTGTTATGAGAAATTTGTCACGAAAAGGTTTGAAGTTAAAGTAATTTAACATAATATTCGCCTCAAATGGGATTGAGTTCCATACCGGTCAGCAGCAGGGTAGAACGGAAGACACCGCCGCATAAGTCCTTTACACTGCATTCCCGGCAGGTATCATAGTAACGAATTTTGTAGTCGGAAATACTCTTTTGACATAACGCCCAGTAGCCGCGCTCAACTTTACAGAGCGGGAAGTTAAACAGCATCACGTTGATCCCGCTGGATAGCAGGATTTTGACAGCATTTTTAGAAGCCTGAAACGCCTCCTGATAATCAACCCAGACTTCCTGACGGTTTGCGGCAGCCGCGCCGCACATCTCCGCCGCCATGACGGACACATGAGACAGTCCCTGAAAATTTGCAGCAATAAATTGGGCAAGTGCGTCCATATAGCTGAGGTTCAGCTTGCTGACCACGATCCGCAGTTCCACATCACAGCCGTGATGCAGCAATGCTTTGATGCCGCTGACAGCCTGTAGAAAACTGCCGTCGGCGCGTGTAATAGGATCATGTGTTTCGGCGGAGAAACCATATAAAGGAATGCCGTAATGGAGATGCTGCGGAGCGGCGTCCAGAAACTGCCGCAGATAGGCTTTGTCAGAGAAAGTCCTGCCGTTTGTGAGAAATTGAAACTCAGTAAAATCCTCAAAATGTTCTTTGAGTTTTCTCAGGACAGGGAAAAGGCTGTTGCCTAAAAGGGTTGGTTCACCGCCGGTAAGGGTAAGAAAGCGGGCATCTGTCGGCATATACTCCAAAATCCGGCATAAATGTTCGCTGGTTTCATGGGAAATCCGCCGCCGGGAACCTTCACTGCATGGACACATCACGCAGTTTGAGTTGCATTGATTCGTAACAACCAGTGCGTTGTCGTTTGAATCATCCCGAAAAAGAACGTGAAAGCTGCTGTCAGAGAAAAATTCTGCCACATCAAATTCCGCAAGTCTATTTAAGACAGCAGCTGCGGAAGCCTCCGGAACGATTACCTCACCGGAAGGGAAAAAGCGGTATATCTGCCGTTCTGTGTCAACAAACAGCATATTCTTTTGCTCCGCTGACAGCTCTGCATAGGCACGTTCCGATTTTGCAATGGCAGCAATGTATCCGGTTCCGTAGTTCATAGTCTATATCCCGCCTAATCTGAAAAGAATAAAAGTCAATGCGCCAAGAGTAATAAAGACAGCAAACGGTATTTTACGGACGATCATAATTTCAGGCTGTCCATATTTAGAATGCTCCCAACGTACAACCGCCGCCGCCTGCTCAGCCGTCAGCCGGGAACGCATATCCTCTGTTGTGCTGCGCGGCAGGCCGGCAACCTTAGAAGGCGCCATCGCAAGAACTGTTGACACAGACAGAATCATACCCGGCTTAGCTTCTGCCGTGGGGATGGTCTGGAAATTGTACTGTTCTGCAATAGACCGGAAAAACATAATGACGGCAATATATCCGTATACCCGCAGATTAGGCAGAGCAAGGCCATATTTTATACTATAGTTTATAGTTATGATAAGAGCGGCAACAGCTGCAATACAGAGGGAAGACAGGCGGGAAAATATGGGATATTTGCAGATCATGATGGAGAGAAACAGGTCAGCCATAGCGATCAGACTCGCATTTTGAGACGCAAAAATAGGGAACAGCAAGTAAACAAGATGATTTACCGCCAAAATATATACCGTAATGTTGAGATATCCCTTGAAAAAATCTGCTATTTTCCCCTTTTCCGGCATTTGAATCCGCTCTTTCTTTTGAATGCGCAGTACAATGGATTCCAGAACGACATAGATAAAGGAAATAGAAAAAGTAAATACGATAATATACACGGCAGGCGCAGCGCCGCGTTCCAGATCATAAAATCTCCCTGGAATGGCAAATACGACTAAGAACAGGAGCTTGCTGTCACCAGCTGCCCATAGATTCAGAGCATACATCCCAACCGACAATATCACCAGAAGAACAAAATCTATCAGAAAAACCGTAAAGTATTCCCTGGCAAAAATAGTGTAATAGAGGATATTAAACCCGCAGCACAGCAAACCGGACATAGCCAGTATTTTATTTTCTATGATCCCATTTTTGATATCGGTTGCCGAAACATACAAACAGGTCAGCAAAAGTGCTGTAAGCAGAAGGGCTTCTAAAATATACATTGCGCCGCAGCCCCCTATGACAAACCACTGCTGTTTAGCAGATTGACAAGATAGTTCAGAAACTCCCTTACTGTTAGAGCCTCATCATATTTGCAATTTCTGAAAGAGCAGAGCAAATACCCGCCGTCTGCCGTAATCTTAATAGAGGCAAGAGCTTGATAGTCAGCAGCTGCACGTGCGACAGCCCAATCAGGATAAATATTTCTGTTTAATGAAATTTGTCTGCTCATGTCTGATACCAGTCCGTAAATAATTTCCCATGACCGCTGCCGTCTGGTTCCTCCTCATATTCCTGTACATCTTCTACGATGGTTGAACCAAAAGCACGGCCTAATATTAATTCCCGTATATTTGCGGTCTGTCTGAGAATTTCTTCCCTTGTGGTTTGGGCAAGAATCTCATTTGAAAATTCAAGTTCAATACCGCCTTCATCCACACCCGGTTTTGCAGTCAGTTCTATAGTATAGTTCGTATCGTCCTGGTCCAAATAGACATAGAATCTGTCTGTAAAGTGGTATGCTGCTTTTAACATTGCAGCTTTACTGTATAAATCCCGATGAAACGTAAGTAATTTCATAATTCATCCCCAAGTATCAAATCTATGCGCCGCATCTGACTTTTATTGCCTGCTGGTGAAAAGAGTACAATATAATACCCAACAAACTCTTGCAAAATTTGATATGCTTTGATATAATAATCTCAGTTATATTGGCAAATTAAGGAAACTCTCTTCTGGTGGTGAAAATATTGTACTCTTTTTCCCACAGTCACTGTTCGCCCATTTAAGGAAAGTGTGATGTGTTACGCCGAGTTTTTTTGCGGCTTTGCGGGCTGATATGCCGCCGTTTTTCCAGCATTCGTACAGCTGCTCGTAATCAGGCGGTTTTGGAAGCGGCTTCCTGCCAAATTGAACGCCCCTTGCCTTTGCAGCGGCAATTCCTTCCGCCTGCCGCTGATGGATAAACTCCCGTTCTGTTTGGGCAACATACGACAGCAGTTGCAAAACGATATCAGAGATTACCTCGCCCGTCAAGTCCCGCCCGCTGCGCGTATCCAGCAGCGGCATATCCAGCACAACAACGGATACCTGTTTCTCTTTTGTCAAAAAACGCCACTGGGTTAAAATGTCATCATAATTGCGTCCAAGCCGGTCGATACTCTTGACTACAAGGGTGTCGCCCGGTTTTAGCTTTTTATAAAGGCGCTGATAGCCGGGGCGGTTAAAATCTTTGCCGGACTGCTTATCTACTATAATTCTCGAAGACTCTACACCAAAGTTGAGCAGTGCTGTCCGCTGCCGGTCCTCATTCTGGTCTTTGGTTGATACGCGAATATAGCCGTAAGTGAAATGTTTCATGTTGGCCTCCTCCTTTGTTCTGGTGTATCCATACTATAAGAGGAAACCTTAATTTACTCAATATTTTTTGCGTTGAAGACGAGATTGGTCTTGGTTTGTCGTATCTATCATAAAGCAATATTTCTCAACTGTCAAGTTTTGCTGTCTTATTTTTATTAAACAGAAAGTTACAGAATCTCTACCTCTTGTATTCTTATCAAAAAAAGGAGGCGGCAGTATGGATGAAGTTTTTGATTTTGGTTGGCGATTAAAGGAACTGAGAGAACGACGTAAACTTTCACAGGCCAATGTTGCAAAGCGTCTGGGCATTACACGCGCCGCCGTCAGCGGATATGAATGCAATACCAGCTGCCCAAGTGTGGAACAGCTGGTCAAGTTGGCTTTACTGTACAATGCTTCACTGGATTATATTACGGGCATTGATAAGCGGCCGCATTTCTATTTGGAGGGTTTAACTCCTCAGCAGGAAGAAACTATTTTGAATATGGTTGAGCTGTTAAAACAAGAGTTTCAGCGTGAAAATTGGTCAAAACTATGAAAATCTTCTGTTATGTGCAGTTGACAGCATAAACTTGATTTTTCAAATAATTTATGCTATACTGCTCAGCAGAAGGGGGCGTACAGCATGATAAATACCCGTGAATTGAAAAAAAGAGACCTGTATCTAAACAAGCTGATCGCTTTCCAGGATACAGAACCGGTTAAAGTGGTGACTGGCATCCGCCGCTGCGGAAAGTCCAGCCTGCTGAAACTGATGGCTGATCACCTGAAAGAAAACGGCATTGCAGAAGAACAGATTATTGAGATGAATTTTGAGTCCTACGCGTTCCAAAAGATGACGGCTGATGAATTTTACGGCTATGTAAAAGAGCGGGTTCTTCCGGACCGGCGGATGTACCTGTTTCTGGACGAGCTTCAGCGGGTTGCCGGTTGGGAGGATACTGTCAATGCGTTCCGTGTGGATCTGGACTGTGATATCTACATTACCGGTTCTAACGCGTATCTGCTCTCATCGGAGTATTCCACTTATCTGTCCGGCAGATATGTAGAGATTAAAATGCTGCCGCTTTCTTTTCGAGAGTTTTTATCTTTCCATAACTTTGAAATCGCGGAGACCAAAAGTGCATTAGGCGGTACACGGATACAGGTTCGTGACGGAAACGGTGAGAGTTACCAGCTCCGTGAGGTCTTTGACGCGTATCTGCGCTTTGGCGGGATGCCTGGGATTGCAGATGTGGGATTGGAGCAGGAGAGAGCGCTGACACTGTTGGACGGCATTTATTCCACTGTTGTAGTACGGGATATCCTGGAGCGGGAAAACCGCAGAGGGCGTGTCCAGATCACCGATCCTGTTCTGCTGCGAAAAATCATCCTGTTTCTGGCGGACAATATCGGCAGCAGTATTTCTGTATCTTCCATTGGGAATATACTTGTGAATGAAGGATTGCTGCAGGACAGCAGAAGAAAAGGCACACCCAGCGCACATACGGTACAGCAATATGTGGATGCGCTGCTGGAATCCTATTTCTTTTACAGTGTGAAGCGGTTTGATATCAAGGGGAAAGAATTTCTGCGCACACTGGGGAAATATTATATTGTGGATATTGGACTGCGGAATTATCTGTTAGGTTTTCGGAACCGTGACAGCGGTCATATGCTGGAAAACGTGGTGTACTTTGAACTTTTATGCCGTGGTTATGATACAGCGATCGGCAAAGTGGGCAATATGGAAGTAGACTTTATCGCTTCAAAAGCCGGAGAAAGGCTGTATGTGCAGGTAACAGAATCTATGGTAAGCGAGGAAGTACGACGCCGTGAACTGACACCGCTGCAAAAAATCAGCGACAACTATGAAAAACTGGTCCTGTCTCTGGAGCCTGGATGGGATGCCTCCTATGAAGGGATTAAATCCTTTAATCTGATTGATTGGCTGCTCCAGAAATAAGCAGGCTGTGTAACTTTTTGGCTCCAATCGTTTTACTTAAATTTTAGGACCCCTGCTGGATTGATCTGAATACCAGCAGGGGCCTTTCTATTAACAACAAATCTTACTTCCGTTAATCAAACTTTTCAGGCTTCTATTTCCTAGAATCTATAATTTTTTGTACTGCTTTTTCTCTCTTTGATGGTTGGATACAAATATGCCTGTTTCTTCCGGGAGGAATTATAGCCTTTCTCACATAATTCACCGGGGCGACCTTCTCATGGCCGGAGAGAGACAAACAGCGCAAAAGAGCAGAGAATGTAAGAATGTGGCAAACAAATCTCATC